>DASRZD010000114.1:0-20281 GCA_035686805.1 Armatimonadota bacterium | reverse complement strand
GGTAAGACTAAATCTATGGGTAAGATGTTCAATAATCGTACATTCATGATGTCAACCATGTCCATAGACGGTACAGTTTGATGGATAGGGATAGGGGGTATACCATACCCCTATGGGACACATAGACTGTTAATGGGTTGGTGATGTGATGTATTAATTCAATATACCTACTATACTTTTAGATCAGTATACCTTTTTTATATATTTTCTAAATTTATAGATTACATAGACTCTTAAGATGTACATTACATATATATAATAGATATTCATCCATTTATTAAGACAGACTTATAGATATATCTTAATTAATATATATATATGTATTTATCGGTTTGATTCTTGGATTTAAGAGATAAGATGGATGGAGGAAGAGAATATACTGATTTACATGTTTTCTTAAAAATATATAAGCTGGTGATTGGATGGTAAGGTGGGAAGGGTGGGGCTGGTTCGGTGGGGCCCTTTCGGGCAGCCGTCCCCTTCCCGGGGAACTGGATGAGAGTTAATGACAAGATAAGCCTGTCGGGGTGGTTTGTCAAGCCGGCAGGGTGGTTCCGGGAGTGTTGTATGGAGCCTCGGAGAGAGGCTACTACGCTCTGGGAGGAGTAATATGAACAAATTTCTCAAGTGGGTCCCCTGGAAAACGGTCATTCTCGGGGAGGTGATCTTTGCCTTGATCCTTCTGTTCGTGGTCAAGGGGAGAGTCTTGTGGACCGACTGGCCCGTCGGGATCATTATGTGCTTCCTGGCTATCTGTGGGATCACCTGGGCCGTCAGGACATTCGAAGATGTCCGGCTTTGATCATAGTGCAGACGTCATCAAAAAGCCAATGGAATGAGCAGATTCCCCGGTACGGACCAGCTCCTGGCCTCATTGGCCCTGGCCGCGGTCTATCTTGCCTCGGAGAAAGATCAGCTGGGGTCGTACTGCTGGGGGTTTTCCAATGGGGTGACTGAGACCCTGCGGTGCCTGGGCATCGATCAGGACACGGTCCACCCTAGGGTCCTGACCGGGACAGAGGATGAGCTCGACAGGAAATGCTTCGCCGGTGCGGCGAGTCTGATCGAGTCGTTCGAGAGCACGTTCGAAAAGGCGGCCGTTCTCGAGGAGACGAACCCCGTCATCATCGAGAAAAAGGCCGAGTTTAGGCGAGAGGCGAAAGAGCGGTACAACCAATTCGTAAAGGATACCGTACTGGAGAACTGACAAATGATCGATGTCGTTGATTTCAAGGGGATGTGTGACCGGGTGGCCCGGGTGACCGGGAAGATAGACGAAGAGGGCCGGAAGATCTACTACGAGGCCCTCAAAGACATCAAGCGGGAAACCGTGTTCAGGGCCATGAAACGGGTGGCCAGGGAGCACGGGTTCTACAAGTTTCCCACCCTGGCCGAGATCATGGATGCAGTCAAGGACTGTCAGTCCGAGACTAAGCTCCAGGCCCCGGTCTACTGCGCCGAGTGTAATTCCACAGGGATCATCATCGCCGAGGTCAAGGGGTACAACACGGCCTACAGGTGCTCCTGCGAGAACGGAAAGCGGATCTCGAAACGGATCCGGGCGTTCTCCGAGGTGGCCGGCCTGTTCGAGGGCCCGGCCGAGCCGGGAAGGCTCAGCCTGGTTTCCATGGCCGACCTGGAGCTGATGGCGCCGGCAGACGTCTTCGACGGAGTGGCCGTGGGGAAGATCTGCGCCACCTGCTGGAAACCGTTCCGCTTCGAGCACAGGCGGAAGATCACGGTCAAGGACCTTCGGGTATTTCATCTGACCCGGGAGTCCATGTGCGAGGACTGCTACGTTCAAACAGGAAAAGACAAAGGAGTTTACACATGAGAGAGCCGGCCAAGGCCGCCAAGATCAGGCGACAGAATGTGGTCATCCACCTGAGCAGCGGGGCGATACACGAGCACCAGGTTTGCGACGTGGCCCTCCCGACACCTGACGGTAAGTTCTTCCTAGTCAGGGACTTAACTGCCGGGGAATCCAGGGATCTGGCGAAAGACCTGTTCTACAACATCGACATCATCACCAGGGTCGAGATCACTTCGAAGCGCTACGACCTAATGACGAACGGGGATCGCCGGGAAGAAGCGCTTGACACCGAGCCTGTCCCTGGAGTACTTATTACTTCTGAGATGGATCCGGAGAAAAAGGAGAAAT
The DNA here is from genome assembly GCA_035686805.1 of Armatimonadota bacterium. Lineage (GTDB taxonomy): Bacteria > Armatimonadota > UBA5829 > DTJY01 > DTJY01 > DASRZD01. The sequence continues at coordinate 18,120 of DASRZD010000114.1, read as the reverse complement.
AGGTGCCATACGCTCGCAAGGGCAAATGCGTCTATAACACGGAAACCGGAAGCAAGAAGGGCTGCTCCAAGACGGTCGCCGGAGCCAAGAAATACCTGGCCGTCCTCAACATGCGCGAGCACGGGGTGGCCCCAAAAAAACCCACCAAAAAAAGGATGTGGAAACCATGACGATCAAAAACTACAGGACCCTGTCGGCCGAGGACTTCATGTCCAAACTGGCCCCGCACACGGGGATGATGAACGACCAGATCATCCGCGACATGCGGATGTTCGCCGCGGAGGGGAAAGACTACATCATGATCTTCCGCGATGTCGAGTTCAAGGTCCTCCTGCCGGATGTCAGCGCCTATCTGGTAAAGGTCAAGAACGAGTTCGACGAGCTGGGGGTGTTCGAGCCCGCGCCCGAAGACATCGTCCCCAAGGAGATCGAGCAGAAGAAGGTCCCCGGCCCGGTCGGGACGGACGTGGCCGCCCGGCACCCCAAGCAGACCCCCGGCAGCCCTTCCGCGGCCAAGAAGCGGGAGATCCCGTCCGAATTCAGGGCCCGGGCCAAGGACCTGGTGAAGAACGAGTTCCTAGAGAAGGAACCGGGAGAATAAGTTGCCCCGCCCGGAGGCCTGGGAATCGGTGGAATCCGTCCCCTCCCGCCAGGAAATGGCCCTGGTGAAGAGGTTCCAGGAGACCGGATACGACCTTTCCACCCTCCGGGACTGCGCCCTGCAGGCCGGGTACCCCCCGGCAAACATCACCCCGGCCATCCAGAAGGCCCTCAAGAAGATCGCCAATAACCCCAAGCTGCAGCAGGCCCTCAAGAAGCAGGGCGTGACAATGAGCCGGGTCGCCAAGAAGCTCGATGAGCTTCTCGAGGCAAAGCATCCCCAGTACCCGGAGCAGAACGACAACCTGGCCCAGGGGAAGGCCCTCGAGCTGGCCGTCAAGATCATGGACGCCATGCCCTCGCAGAAGATCGAATTGGACAAGACAGAGACACACGTGATCCAGATCGCCCCGGAGACGATAGCCGCAATTCAAAGGGCTAAAGGTATACCGGTAATTGACATTGAACCAGAGTCAGTCAAAGGCTATTTCGAGTAAGGTACTCCAGACCCGGGAATGGTGGAGGCAGGAGTGCCGCGATCTCTATTTCTTCGAAACAGTAGTCCTGGGCTCCGCCTGGCCGGACCGGTTCCACGACTTCGGAGAGCTGCAGCGGCGGATGTGCGACTTTCTGAACCCACGTGTCACTTTGTCCAGAAAGAAGTTCCTGTCCGCATTTCGCCTTTCTTTCAAGACCACGGTGCTTCAGGGCTTTTTCGATTACCAGTTCGTTTGGAGCATAGCCGACAACCAGCCTACCGGTATAGTGTACAATACAGCGACCAAGGAGAACGCCTCATCGTTCCAGGAAAGCATAAAATACGACCTTGTGCAGAATGACTTATTGAAGTGGATATTCCCAGAGTTGCCACAAAACGAGTCTGCTTACAAAACCATGACAAAAAGCAAGATTCAGGCCGGCCACACCAGGATGGAGTTCTCGTCCCTGGACACAATCCAGGTCGGCCGGCATGCCCCGGAGATGGTCAACGATGACTTGGAGAACGACGAGAACGCCTTCTCGGACACCCTGCGGGAGGAGCTGAAGCGGAAGTGGCGCTACCAGAAGGCCATTCTGACCAAGATCAGGAAGAAGGGGCTGGGCCTCGAGATCGACATCGGGACCCCCTACCACTTCCAGGGGCTGATCTGGCAGATCATGGGCATGAAGAGCTACGATAAGCTGATCGTACCCTGTTGGGAGGAGGTCGAGGGGCGCCGGATCCTGGCCATGCCGGAGGTCTGGACGGAGGAGGACTTCCTCGAGAAGCGGGAAGAGATGGGGTCGGCCATCTTCTCCGCTCAGTTCCTTCTCCACCCCCTGCCGGAGGAGGACGCCCTCTGCTACCCCAAGTGGATCAAGTACTACAGCGCCTTGCCCGAGGTCTCCTGGAGGACCATGGTCGTCGACCCGGGCGGGTCGGACCCGAAGACCAAGGACGCCACAGGGATCTCCATCGTCGACACCGACGAGAACGGGGACATGTACGTGGTCTACTACCAGAAACTCTGGCTCTCCCCCGACGAGCTCATGAACCTCATGCACCAGCTCCAGAAGGACTACCGGCCGGACGACATCAGGATCGAGAAGGAAAAGTACTCGATCACCATCGCCGACCAGTTCCGGCACCGGTTCCCGCTGATGAAGGTCTCCTTCGTCGAGCACAAGCACCGGAAAAAAAGGCACAGGATCTGGAAGCTCCGCCAATGGCTGCAGGGCGGCCGGATCTTCATCCCTATGGACAACAAGGAGCTCGAGACGGATCTGATCCAATACCCCCACTTGGACTACGACGACGGCCTGGACTCGCTGGCCTACCATCTCGACATCCGCCGCGTCCCGCCCAGGACGACGCTGCCGCGGTTCAGCCCGCAGATCGACCCGTCGTTCGACGTCGAGTACGATAAGTACCTCGGCCGGCACCACGACAAGAACGCCCGGCGGACCGAAGCAGACAACATATATTAAATAAAAACTTGACAAGCACTACATGTTGTGCCTATTCTCTTAGGGAGGGAAAAGATGGATAAAAAAGTACTCGACGCCCTGGACGCTAGATTTCAGGTAGCGATCGAGGAGATGGGAAATGTAACCATCTCCCTCAGCGCCCTCATAAAAAAGCAGGACGCGACGAACGGGCTCATCCGTGAGCTCATCGACACCAATAAGCAATTCATAAGCACTCTGACGAGCTTCCTCAAGGAAGACCACAAGATCAAGGTCGACCGGGAGAAATCAGCGTTGGAGCAGGCCAGGGAACGGCTTCCCACCCCAGATGATCTTCGCTATTAGGAGATACGGGATTGGCCAAAAAGACTGAATCAAAACCAGAAGACACCACCGTATATCTGGCCTCCGAAGAAGAAGCGGAGCACCTCGAATTCATAAAGAGACAGCGTCTCTTCCACCCGGTCGTCAAAGCCTACCACGGAAAATGGAAAGAGCTGATCGCGTGGAAAGAGGGAGACCAGTTCTCCGAGTGGCATGAACAGTCGGCCACTCTGAAGCCGGTCGAGCTCAAGCTCCGGAAGAAGCGCGTCGTCATCAATCTCATGAAGCCGCTCGGCGAAGCCATCGAGGGGAAGGTGAATTTCGCCTACCAGATCGCCGGGATGCCCAACTCCGGAGAGCTGGGGGACATCGAGGCGGCCGGCGTGGCGACGAGGTTCATCTCCCACAACGACAGGATCAACGAAGTCGAATCCCTGATGGAGGAGATGAAGTGTGACCTGATCGACACCGGGAACGCCTGCATGGTCTGGGCCTTCGAGAAAGACTACTACGCCGATCTGCTGTCCACGGAGGGCGACAAGAAGTCGTCGCGGAGGGAGAAGGCCGGCGAGGTCGTCTGCCACGTCCCGTCGATATTCAACGTCCGCCCCGATCCGACAGCGCGCTCAAGAAAGAGCATGCGCTGGTTCATCGAGTACGCAGAGGTCGAGAAGTCCAAGATCCTCGAGGCCTTCCCGAATATCAGGAAAGAGGACATTGACGGACCGGAAGAGGACAAGGGTGGGTCCGGCAGCGAGGGCAGTCAGAAGTACAGCGGCCTGAACGAGGATATATCCGAGAAGGATCCCGACGAGGACACGGATATCCTGGGCTGGTACTGGGAAGCCAAGAGCGCGAAGTACCCGAAGGGCCGACTCATCATCTCCGGGTCCCGGTGTATCCTTCACCGCGGGCCGAACCCGGCGCTGGGAGAGATCCCGGCGTTCTTCTTCAAGTACAAACGGGTAGCGAATAAGTTCTGGGGCACGGGCCCGTTCTATCACGTCCAGGGCATCCAGCGGGAATTCAACCGGGCGATCTCCATCATCTCCGAACACCTGGAGGGGTGGCGAGCGAAGATGCTTATCCCCGAAGGCTCGCTGACGCGCCAGGGCGCGATGACGATGGACTCCTTCGAATTGCTCGAATACGACCCGACCAGAGGGAAGCCGGAAGCGGCGAACATGCCGGAACTGTCTCCCCAGGTCATGGCCTGGAAGGACTTCCTGATGGCGGCATTGAATACGGTCGCCAATGTTCACGAAGTCTCGTACTCGCAGCTCCCGAAGTATGCAAGCCGGGCGCCGGCTTCTCTCTTTTCCATGATGCTTGAGCAGGAGAACCTGAAGATCGACCCGATGATCAAGCATATCAACAAGACCATCCGGGAGATGGCCTCGTTCCGCCTCCGGCTCATGGACAGGTACTACAAGACCGAGCGGATGGTCAAGGTCGTCGGCCTCAACAACCAGTCATCGATCGAATACTTCAAGGGCGCAGACCTTAATGGAAACTTCGACGTCGTCCTGGAGATCGGGGTGAGCATGAAGCAGTCCCGGATCATCCAGCAGCGGCTCCTCCTCGAGCTCTACGACAAGAAGATCATCCAGGATCCGAACAAGTTCCTGAAGATGCTCGGTGACAACGCCATCGAAGAGGGGCTCCGCGAGGATATGATCGATGAGGCCAGGGCGAAGAAAGAGAACGCCGCCTTCATCAACGGGACGTGGGGAAAAACCCGCCAGGATGGCGGGGTGTTCCTCTATGCCCACGATGACGATGCCGTCCACCTCTCCGTCCACACGGATCTCTCCAAGACGGAAGAGGCCCAGCGCTGGCCGAGTGAGCAATGGAACGGACTGCAGGACCACATCCTCGCCCACATGCAAAAAATGCAGATCGCGGCGATGGCCGGCATGCAGCCCGGAGTGCAGCCGCCCATGGCCGGCATGCAGCCCGGAGTGCAGCCGCCCGCGGGGGCTCCGGCGCCGGCCGCCCCGCCTCCCCAGTCCATGGCCGAGGGGGCTCCGGCACAACCGGAAGTAGCAGCCGAAAGAGCCGCGATAGCGGTATAAAGTCTTAACAGGAGGACCCTAGAATTATGACTGAAAAGATCGAAGGCCAAGCGGACACGCAGCCTGTCGTCGAGAAGAAAGAAGGCTTCGACGAGCTCTATAGCAAAGGCTGGGACGTCATCGATGCCGACGAGGCCGCCGCCGAGGCCGCCAAACCGCCGGCAGAAAAGACACCGGTCCAGAAGCTCACCGAATCCGACTGCCCGGATTGCCCGGGCGGGAAATTCTACAAGGTCATAAAGCATAACGGGAAGGACGTAGGGATCAAGACCGAGAAGGAGTATAACGATTACGTCCAGCAAGGGTTCGACTACACCAAGAAAACCCAGGCCCTGGCGGAAGAGCGAAAGGCTTTGCAGGCCGAAAAAGAGGCAACCAAGACCGAGTATCAAAAACTCATCGAACGCCTCGAGCGGCTGGAGAAAAGCCCCGCTGATGCCAAGGCCGAAGGGGATAACGGCAAAGCCAGGCCTGCCGGTGAAACAAGCGAAGCTCAGCCTCAGACGGAGGCCCAGATCTTCGCGGAGTGGGGCTTGGATCCCGAGTACGCGAGCGACTTCGAGAAGAGGCTCGTGACCAACGCCGTCGAGATGAAGAAGGAAAACCAGGCGCTCAAGGAGCTGCAGCAGTTATTCTTCCTGAAGGAGATGACCAAGAACATCTCCGGGGCCCTGGGTGATGCGGTGAAGGAGTTCCCGGTCGAGGACATCCTGGACGAAAAAGGGGAAAGCCTTACCGGCCAGCAGGTCATCACGGCGTTCAAGGCGGTCGTCACAGACCCGGCCAACCAGAATATCCCGGTAGCGGAGCTGGCAAAGAGGGCCGTGAGTCAAGTCTACGAGGCTCAGCAAAGAGCCAAGGGCCTCGGCGGGGTGACGGACGACGACATGAGCCCGGAAGAGTTCGCCAAGCGGAACCCCAAGCTCTTCGCCAAGATCAGGGCGGCGGGTGGACAGGGCGCCGTTGCGGACTTCCTCGAGACGCAGGAGGACCTTCCCCCAACGGTCCAAGGGCGTAAAGCCGACGTCTCGGCGAGTGATCGAAACAGCAAGGGGAAACCGAAATTCGCCGGGCTGTCCGATGCCATCGACAAGGGCATGGACGACCCAGAAATCGAAGCCCTATTTAACCAAGCAAGGAGATAATCATGTCAGTCGCTCAACTGAGCACCACGGCGCTCAACAAGCTGTTCCTTGAATTCATCAAGCCGGGGCTCGAGCAGGAATTCTACATCAACACCACGATCTACAACCGCTTCAAGACCAACACCGAAGCGTGTATGGGCAAGTACGGCGTCCTGAAGCTCCTCACGGCTTCAGCGAAGTCGGCTCGGCCCTCTTCCAGCTCCACGTTCCCCACAGCCAAGCAGAGCACGTACGATGAGTTCATCATGTACATGAAGCGCGGCATGTACGCTACGCTTCAGTTCGACGGCCTCGCCGTCGCAGTCGGAAAAGGCAAAGGCGCGGTCAAGGACCTGGTCAAGGCCGAGACCGAGTCGATCATGCTCTACATCCCCCACAAGCTCAACAAGCAGTTCTGGGGAGACGGGAGCGGTCGGCTCGCCCAGCTCTACGCTGGCGTCGCCGCGTCCAAAACGGGCTACGTCGATGGCCCGCTCTTCGGTCAGGACTCCTCGGGCCTGACTCCCTTCTCGCGCTACCTCGCGGAAGGCATGTCGGTCGACATCTACGACACGTCCGGAAACCTCGAGGCCGAAGACGTCGAGATCTCAGCGATCTCCGAGGGCTCGTCCTACGACACCCTGACCTTCGCTGACGCGATCACGGCGTCCGCAGATTCCTACCTCTTCGACCACGACACCTACGCGGATTCCGAAGCGGCCGGGATCGGGGTCCCCATGGGACTCTACGGGATCATCAACTCGGCCAATCCCTATATCGGGATCACGGCATCGAGCGCGTTCCAGAACATCAACCGGTCCGTCAAGACTTGGGCGCAGGCGCAGGTCTTCAACATGGACCCGGCCGGCGGGACGACAAAGACGGTCATCTCCTCGAAGAAGATCCTGGAAGCCGTCCAGAAGCTCGAGCGGTACGGAACCGTCAACGTCATCATCTCCAACGACCACATCTGGAGAGCCTACTACTCCATCCTCGAGGCCGACAAGACGATGCCCAATGAACCCGCGTTCTGGGGCGGTTGCGCCGGCCTGTCGTTCTACGGCGGCAAGTCCAAGCGGATCCCCATGATCTACGACGAAGACTGCCCGGACAACCGGGTGTACTTCATCGACGACAAGCGGATCCAGATCATCGCCCCCGAGAGCGGCGGGATGGACTGGCTCCCCGGCGAGATGGGCAACATCCTCTCCAGGGTCCAGGGCAAAGACGAGTTCTCAGCGAACCTTCGCTGGTACTACAACATGTCCACCAATCTTCCCAAGGCCCTCGGTGTCATGACCTACGTCAAGCACTCCGAGGCATAAGGAGCAGCCATGTTAGAATCAGCAAACCAGAAAATCGACAAGCTCAAGGTCGGCCAGCTCTCGGGATTGGTTCTCCTCAGCGAAACGGACGCCGAGGCGATCGCCCCCTCCGGGTATTCCGTCATCGACCTCACGCAGGCCGGTGGGGCCGAGACCCGTGGTCTCGCCAACGGAACCCAGGGCCAGCGGCTTCTCATCGTCAACACCGCTTACGCCGCGGACACGGTCATCACCCCCACGGCGCTTGCCAACGCGACGGCCATCACCTTCAATGCCGTAGGCGATGCCTGGGAAGGCATCTTCCTGAACGGCGAGTGGTGGACCATCAATCTCTACGGCACGGCCGCCATCGCCTAAGTCCAAAGGCACATAGAATGGACAAACGGGCCGGGAGGGTAATCCTAACGCCCCCCGGCCCTTCTTTCTCAACCGCACGATAGGAGGTGCAATATGCCTTATCTGAAACTCATGCGCGATCCGTCCGGGACGAATCGCCTTCTCACAGTTCACGACGGGGCCGGGTTCGAGTTCCGCAACAACGCGATGACGGTCAAGGACTCCAACGGCGGATCCAGGGTCGTCACCATCACGGGTTACGCGGCCGGGATCTATGAGCTCACCCAGGGGGCCCTCAACGTCACCCTCGACCGGAGATCCGGATACATCACCACGGGCTGGGGTGGCGCTGCCGACATGGCCTGTCGGATCAACGTCTACAACCGGGCGCTCAACACCTCCGCTGCCGGCGGCATCCAGGGCCTTCGGGTCTACGCCCGCCAGTACAGCGGCGGAACGATCGCCAACATGTACGGGATGGAATGCTCGCTCGACGAGCGCGGCTCCGGGGGTTCCCCGACTGTCGCCACGGCCATCTCGTTCATAGCGTCCATCCGGATCAACGGCGTCTGCAGCGCGAACGCTCATGCCGCCGTCTTCCAATGCAACTCCCAGGGGTCGATCAGCGTTGCGACCTGCACGGGAGCTGCTCTCGTCAAGTTCCAATCCACTCAGCCCATCGCCACGGGGATCAGGCCGACCTGCCTCCACTTCGAAGTCACGGGCTCGGGTTCGGGTTGGACCCACGCCTTCTCGTTCCAGAGCGCTGCCGGGAAGGAAGGGTTCACGGCGGTCGTGGACAAGGCCGTCAAGGGGAATATCGACGGGTACATCAAGGTGTACGACGTTGCGACGGCGCAGACGCTCTACATCGCGCTGTACGACACGGTTCCCTCGTAAAGAATTTATGGCGGGGGGCCCCTTCGGGGGCCCCTCTTTCACCAGGAGGTGAGTCATGGCTAGCGAGCAGGCATGGATAGACTTTAAGATGCTCAGGTCGATTGTCGAACAGGCTGGCGCAGAATCCTCTGCGCTGAAAGACCTGGCGACGAAGCTCGAGGCGATCGTTGCCGAGATCGCCGCGGATCCGGATCGGCTGGCTGAAGCCGGGGCCCTGGCGGACACTCATTTCGAGTGGACATCCGCGGCCCTGTTGGCTCGGCACGAGAAGCTATTGGCCTCTAGGGTTTACCTGATCAGCCAAGGCTTATAATATTTCAGGAGGTTTTTATGACTGATGTAACCACGAAGAAACTGGGAGTCCGGGACCGCCTTGTCATCCCGAACATGCTTCCTGGTCAGGGCGGTATCGTCACCCAGCGCGTCTGCAAGGACATCAGGAAGAAGGTCCAGCTCACGCAGGAAGAGATGACGCTCGTCAACATGAGAGACATCCATCTTCCCAATGGCCAGTCGACTGTTCAATGGGACACCCACAAGGTGGAGCTTGTGGACGGGGTCGAGACCAGGGTCCTGATTCCGGAACCGGAGATCGATGTCGACTTCACAGGCGCAGAGCTGAAGATCATCTCTGAAGCCGTCGCGAGGCTGGACAAGCAGGGAAAGATCACTCCGGAGACTCTCGAGACATGCGAAAAATTTCTGGATCCCCAGCCAGGGCCAGACGAAGCGTCGGAAGAAACGGCGTAACGGTCCCAAACTGGTTTGCCCGGGAGCTAAGGCTCATCGACGAAAGGTACTACGTCGTCTGGGACAATGACAACGGGTACTATCGTGTCCAGCTCGATGCCTACCAGCTCGTAAACTTCGGGGGGGAGACCGTCAGGATCAACCACCCGCTGACCCGGGCCGTGTTCGACGATTTCGACAGGCGCGTCCTCGACGACATGCAGAAGAGGAAGTGGATCAACCGACATTTCCGAACGAACGCCCGCTACTACGAATGGCTCAAGTCGCAGGAGAAGGAGCGGAAGGCTAAAGAGCACGAGAACGCGACGGACATGATGGCCGAGGGGATTATCAAGATGGACCGCATGGAGAACACGAAAACATTCACGTATTAGGAGGCCTAAATGGCCAATAACACGACAAATGATCGGTACTGGCTCCTTGACACGGCGGCCGAGATCATCGCTGTCGGAACGCAGATCCGTGTCCAGCGACTCGTCCTGGAGCCGGCGGCTCAAAACGATGCCGCGACAATCCAGGAATACGTCAGCGGGTCACTTGCCCAGGCAGCCTACCTCAAGGAGCTCAAGGCGGCGATTGACTTCAATCAGCTCGACTTCTCCGGAGAGGGTGGCGGCAGGGGCCGAGTCTTCAACGGGTTCAAGCTGAGCGCGATCACGGCTGGAGCGAAGCTTCACGTCTATCTGAGCCCCTCGTAAGGAGGACGTCATGCTGCTGACAGAAATCCTGGCTTCGGTCAGGAACCTGGTCAACGAACTGTCTACCGACGCTGGGGCTCTGCTGTCCGACTCCGGCAACCTGCTGGACTTCGCCAACGACGCGGCGGAGCAGGTCGTCCTTGACCTTCTCCCTCACATGCCGCAAATGTTCTGCATCACGGAGGACGTCGACCTGGTCGCCAACACGGGATCGTACACCATCACGGCGGAGTTCCTCCAGGTGTACAAAGTTGAGCGGAACGTGACGGGGAAGAGCCCGAAAGAGATCCCCATCATCGATCCGCTGAAGCACCAGTTCTACGCGAAGACCGGCGAGACGCAGGAGTTCCCCTGGGGCGTGTGGTTTCTTGGGGACACAATGCACGTCCGTCCCATCCCGAACGTAAACACGACGGGGTACATCAAGCTCTACCTGGTGGTCCCGGAAGCTGCGGCGATAGCCGCCGGCGGACCGGTTTACATTCCGAGAACCGCTCACCGGCTCGTTGTTTACTGGGCGGCCTACCTGGCCGCCACGGCGATCGGAGTCGATCCGACCCGTTACCTGGTCCTCTACCAGAAGCGCCTCCAGCAGACGCTCAAGGTTTGGCGGGACCGCTACCAGCAGGAGCCGAGGTTCCTTCGGGAGTCCGTCCTGGACCGCATGGTCTACGACGACAGAGAACCCTACTACTACGACACGGAGTGGCCTGACTGATGTTACATGAAGTCCTCGGGATCAAGCAGCTCGCCTGGCCCATAGCCGGCGGGGTGGATGAAGTCTCTCCGGTCACGGAGCTAGCCCCGGAAGACTATCTCTACATGATGAACTGGAGGATCTCGAAGGACAATAAGCGCGTCGAGAAGCGCCTCGGCGTTGCAGACCAGTCCCTGACCCTGGGGCAGGACGTCTACAACTACGCTACGTACTACGACTCGACCCCGGCCTTCTGCCAGATCCTGGCGCTGGAGTCGAAGCTGTCCAGAAAGGTCGGAGGGGCGGCGTGGGCCGATATTCACACCTGGGCGAACACTCTGCTCCATCCGATCACCCCGGTAATGGTCCAGGGGAAGATCTTTTACGTCCACGAGCGCGACAGCCGGATGGTCCATACGGACGGGAACGATTACCAGATCGGCATCACCCCGCCGGCATCCCTGCCAACGCTCACAGCGAGCGCTGGCGGGGCGTTCGTGGCCGGGACCTACCGCTATGCCATAGGGTACGAGCGCGGGGGCAACTATGGCTGCGGGAGCAACCCCCTGAAGGCCATTGTCGGGGCCGTCGCGTTCACCGGGACCGGGCTGAACGACTGTGTGTCCGGCGGAACCTACACCGGGACAGGGAATCAGACTGTCCGGGTGCAGATACAGGCCAACGGGACTCCGGACACCATCCAGTACTCGATGGACGGAGGCACTACCTGGGCCAGCACCGGGGTTCCGATAACGGGGACGATCTATCTCTCCTACGGGATCACCCTGACGTTCGGGGCGACGACGGGGCACACCATTGGAGATTACTGGGAGTTCACGGCATCGGCCTGCTCCGTCGATGTGGTTGACTCTGACTTGGTGACGCTGACGAGCATCCCTGTTTCCTCAGATCCGCAGGTGACCCAGCGCCGAATCTACCGGACCACCCTGGATGGCGCCTCTTTCTACTGGCTGGCCACGATCAACGACAATGTGACGACCACGTTCGTCGACAACATTCCGGACACGTCTCTCGGGGCCCTGATGGACGAAGACCGGGACGTCCTGCCGGCGGGCTGCAAGTTTTCCTGCTGGTGGGACAATAGGTTGTGGGTGGCCGACGCGGCCAACAATACCCTGTACTATTCGGATATCGAACAGCCCGAAGAGTTCGACACAAGTGTACGATACATCAAGATGAGGGAGTCTGAGGCCAACGACATGATCACTCAGATCGTCCCGTTCAAGGACAACCTCTACGTCTTCAAGGTCAATTCGATCTACGCCATAATCTCGCAGGGCAATGGTCAGTATGGGCAGTTTCTCTGCAACAAGGACTTCGGGTGCGTCGCCCCGTGGAGCATGACGAGCTGCAACAATCTGCTCATGTTCCTATCCTACCGCGGATTCGAGCTCTACAACGGCTGCGAATCCTACGCCAATGATTTCTCCATCAAGATTGGGACGACGGTCAGGACGATCGACCCGGCCTACTACGACATGATCTCGGGCATGCACAATCGGCAGTATCATGAAGTCTGGTTCTCTGTGCCGAACAGGACGGGCGGGGCCGCAGCGATCACGATCATCTACAACTATGAGACGAACAAGTGGTACTACGCTCAATTCCACAAGACGCCATCGTGCCTGGTGGAGACGAAGAATTCCGGCAAGGCCCTGGTCAATTACATGGGGACGCAGGACGGGTACCTGTGCCTCTGTGACAGCACCTACCAGGACGGCGGGAACAACATCACCGCGACGCTCAGGAAAGGGTGGCTCAAGGGGTCGATGACGATGCTCTGGAAGCGAATCGACGTGAACTACGAGATCCCGAACGGCATGACCCTGACGCTGAACTGCTACCGCGATTTCGACAAAGATGTGCTCAGGACAAAGGCCCTGACTGGGGTGTCCTTGGCAGCTACGGATCTGGAATTCCGGAGGCCTGTCGAGGACTTCGCTGAACTGGGTCTCAATTCCCAGTACTTCTCGATAGGATTGACGAACGCCGAGAGTCTCGGAGGAAACCTAAAGGTCAACGGCATCTCCGTCTATTGCGGGCCCATCGCCCTAAAAGGCAAGAAGCATGGAGATTGATCGTGGCTTTAGTCAAGTGGGCTGACGTCGGCGACATCGGAGGCGAAGTAGAATTTCTACGCACCTCGAGCGTCGACAGCGCAGGAAGCTACTCTCCCCCGCCTCCTGATGGCGGGGTGTACGAAGAGGACGCTCCCGTCCCCGCCAGCCTTTACCCCCAGCTCTCGTCTCAGGGGTTGACCCCGTCGTCGGCCAGGATCCCCAGCCAGAACGCTGACTTCAAATCCTCCTATTCCCCATGTGGGAAATCAAGCAGCATGGCCAGCGTGTTCCAGGCCATCAAAGATGCGGAAGCGACCGGTACGGCCGGGGTCGGTGATCACGGTCAGCTTCTGGGCCTGGAAGACGACGACCATCTGCAATACCTCCTCCTGGCCGGGCGGGCCGGAGGCCAAATAGCGTACGGCGGGATAAACAGCGGGAATGTCCTGACCCTTCGCTCGACCGTACACCCGACGAAGGGGTATGTTTACGTTGGCCCGTCGGAGCTCCTGAAGGTCAATAACATCATCAGGATCGAGGAGGATTCCACCGATGACCCCCTGCTGAAGTGGTCTCTCCTGGAAGCGACCGCCTTCACTATGGGAGTAGACAATAGTGATTCCGATAAGCTGAAGATAGCGAACCTCGCGGCCCTTGGGACCCTCGCGATTAGCCAGGGATCCTACGGTGAGTCCCTGGTCTTCATGCATCATACTGACGATGATATTGATTATGTAAATCTCGATGACTTTGCAACCGACGGGGTTTTAGTAAGTTCAACACAAGGCTCCGGTGACGGCCAAATATGTTCGAACCCAAAGTCCCTCACCTATGACGGGGTCTATCTTTATGAATCCGACGACACTAATAATCGAGTCCAGAAATTCGACGCAACGACAGGGGCCTTCGTAGCGAAGTTGGCCATAAGGAGGCCGTGGGGACTTTGCCATTGGGCTGGCTATCTATACTGCTGGACGTCGACGACTGCCCTGGTGGGCGGAGCCTGGACATACAGTCTTTATAAGATCGACGCGGCCACGATGACGATCGTCGGGACCTATGTGTTCGAGACGGGAACAGCAGATGACGAATTCGGCGGCCCGCGGGGGATGTGTACGGATGGGACGAATCTTTGGATCTGTGAGGGGTCGAATAATCGAGTAAAAAAGACGACCATGAACGGGACCTACGTCAACAAAGTGGGTTCCTCCGGGACAGGAAACGGCGAGTTTAATTCACCCTCAGACTGTGAGGTCGACGGGAGTTATCTCTACGTCTGCGACTACGGGAACAAGAGGATCCAAGTCTTCGATAAAGACACCCTGGCTTACGTCGCTCAACATCCGACCCAGACGATCGGCTTAGCCGCTGGAAGCCCGGCTTCGATCGCCATCAACGACCTTAACTATTACATAGGGTGCCACAATACCACTCCAAATACTGCTTACGTCGAGAAATATGACATAGCGACGAGATCCTACCAAGCATCCTATGACATGGTCGTCGCGACAAGCTACGACGCAGGGCTTGCATGGGGCCTTGAGATCGCCAAGTTTGCCTCATCGCTAGAGAAGTTTGGGGACCTCTGGGTTCTTCACCACGACGGATCCTACAATGACGTCTGGCCGAAGGTCAGGCTCATGGACGACCTCCGGCTTGTCGAGGACGGCGACGACGAGGACGGGGACTACGTTGGGCTTAGGGCGCCAGCCGTGGTCACGGCCAGTTATAGCCTGACCTTCCCTGCCGCCGACCCCGGGGCGACAAAGCACCTTTACGGGACGTCCGGCGGGCAACTCGTTTGGGGCCAAGATCTCACGACGGCGGCCAGCCCGACTTGGGTTAGAGCAACCCTCACTCAGGCAACGGGGACAGCGCCATTCACCATAAGTTCGACCACGGTTGTCACGAACCTTAACGCAGATCTCTGGGATGGCTACCACGAATTCATGAGCGACACGCTGGAGCCAAGCGGATTCGAGGATAGGGCAGACTCGACGATCACGTGGGATGACGGAACGCTCACGCTGACCATCACGGGAACGAATTTCATTGTCTGGTATAAGGGCGTTCGGTATCTCCTGAACACCGACACCAGCACCATCGCAGATACGTCCGGATTGTATTTCTTCTACTACGAGATCTCCGGAGCAACACTCAATCTCACGAACAGCACAGTCTGGCCTGGGTTTGACGCCGCTCTTGTCGCCACGGTCTATTGGAATACGACTGCTGGGATGGATAAGGGCCTCGTTGCCGACGAGCGTCATGGCATTGTCATGGACGCGGCTACGCATGAGTGGGCGCACGAGACGATCGGCGTAAGATACGAGAGCGGTCTGGCAGGGACGTTCACAGACTCCACGTTCTCGATCGCTCTCGGAGAGCTCCACGATGAGGATCTCGACTTCTCTATCACGCCAGCAAAGACGACTTGCGATGTCATGTATCTCGATGGTTCGTCCACCTGGAAGTGGCTGGCCAACCAGACTGTCTACTACTACACGTCTGGAGGAAATCTCTACTGGAACAACGGAACGACTCTGACTGCGGCTGGCGCGAATAAGTATGTCGCTGTGTGGATCTTTGCCACGACCAGTCCCGTGAGACCAATCATCTCGATCATTGGACAGAATGTCAGCGATACTATCGCGGATGCGAGGCTCGTCAACACCTACCAAGGCCTGAGTTTTGGGACGCTACCGTTCAAGGAGATGAAGGTCCTGTATCGGGTCATTCTGCGAAACGACGTGACGCCTTACGAGGAGGCCCAGGATCTGAGGTCCATATCGAACATCTCCTCTGGGACCTACGTCGCTACGGCGCACAATACGCTCACGGGACTGACGACAGGAGACGACCACACTCAATATTCCTACGTGAAGATCAGCGCAACAGCGGCCCCTGGAGTCGACGACGATATAACACTATATCGGGAAGGCACGATTTGGATCGAGCAGGACGCCAATAAGTGCTACATCCTGGTAGACAACACGGACGGCGCGGCCGTCTGGCAAGAGGTTGGGGCTGGAGGGGGCGGAGCATTCCTCGACCTGACCGACGTGGACGAGGCCGACTACGTTGGCCATGAAGGGGACTTTGTCGTCGTCAACGCAGGAGCCGATGGGCTTGAATTCTCTGCTTCGTCCGTGGCCGACCATGACATCCTGTCGGCGTCCCATACGGATTCGACGGCGGCGGCGGTCGTTGCCGGAGACATCATTTACGGGGACGATACTCCGAAGTGGGTTCGGCTGGCTCACGGGAATGATGGCGATGTCCTTACCCTTGCGTCGGGACTTCCAACGTGGGCCGCACCGACCGGGGGATCCCTGGCCTTTGCAGACTTGACGGATTACCCTGCCGACGCCGCCGGAGTCCTCACGAATGACGGAGCGGGAAACCTGTCGTGGGCCGCTGGCGGCGGTGGAGCGCACGCCCTTCTCTCGGCTACGCATGACGACAGCGCAGCGGCGGCGGTCTCCCGAGGATCTATTATTGTCGGGGACTCGACTCCAGCATGGTCTGAACTCACGATAGGCGCTGATTTATCTGTCCCCGTCTCTGACGGAACGGACATATCTTGGAATCCGGCACCTTCAAAACTACGCTTTATGATATCGGGAGATTATCACGGGTCATTTGCTCCAGGAAAACCTCACCCCGTTCTTACTAATGCGGCATGGACGATTGCCCATGGATACGCTACGGCCTTTTTGGTCACACAGGCAACGTCGTTTGATAGTCTAAACATGTATATAGCCTCCGGCAATTCGGCGGGAAGGTTGTGCATGCTCGGGCTATATTCAGACAATGGGGCCGGGTACCCCGGAACACGACTTGAATATGGCGAAGTCGATTGGTCGACCACGGGACTGAAGACAGTTGCGTTTGCGTCACCGAGAGTTCTTCAGCCCGGATTGTATTGGCTTTATATCGAAGCCAACCATGCGACACCGACCATTCGTTCATTTGCTGCGCTGAATAATATATGTTCAATATTTGGTAAGACAAACGCTACGACTACCACCAAGGCAGACTATTTATACTTGCTGACCAGGGCCTATGATTCTACATTGCCAAATCCATTTACGGCTGGCGCTGCCCGATGGGGCGGAGAGAGCGGAAACGGAACAAGCGCCCCCTGGGTGGCCCTACATGTCACATAAGATCATGATATTATTTCAAAGAGGAGGCCAACATGGCATTTCAGAAAGGTTATGTCGAAGTTAGTTTGGAGGTGCTGGCTGCGCCTGGATGCTTTCTCACGGCTGATCCGATGGCTAGGCAGGTCGCTAAGGGCGATCCTGCGATTTTTAACCTCACCATTCAGAGGCTCGAAGGGTTCGTCGGACCCGTCTACCTCCAAGTGGTGAACCTGGTCGGGGGCCACGCGATCACGCCGAATCCGATCCCCGCCGGCGAGACGGCAGCCGTCCTCGAGGTCGATACGTCCGGTTGGCAGGTCGATCTGCCGCCCACGCTCATCGGCATCGAGGCCAATGACGTTCCGTATCCCCAGGAGGGGTAATGGATCGGGGCGCGGCGAAAGTCATGGCTGGGCTAGAATGGTCGAATGAATATGTCCATACGCTGACGAAGAGAGAGCTCGAGATGTTCAAGCTGGTGGGGCTGGGGATGACCAACCGAGAGATTGGCCAGAACATGGGGGTTCGTCAATCTACCGTCAGGACGTGGGCCAAGACGATTCATGATAAACTCTATATCGTTGGACGAGCGCGGCTGGCTATCGTTTCCAACAGGATGTTCTACAAGGAGGAATAATGGACGCACCAAAGTTGAATGGGAAGAGCTGGCTGCAAAAGGGATTGATCCAAATCATCATGATCTTATCTCTCGTCGCCTATGGCGCCGTCATGACGGTCAGGGAATTCTCCGGGGCTCCACGGTCCGTGGCTGGAGATCGGGCGAACTCCAACACGGAGCGGATCATCGCTCTCGAGACGTGCATGAAAGCACTCGAACACGTCCCGACCGACGTGGCTGGGATCAAGGTTTCCGTCGGCGCCCTTAAAGAATCTGTTGACGAAATCAAACGCTCAATAGTAATTAGTAAGAGGTAGGAGGACAACATGCCAGCATGGCTCATCCCAATTCTAGCGTCGATCGCCGGGGCAGGGGTCACCTCTGCTCTTGGCGGGACAGGGTCTAGTCAGACCCAGTCTTCCAACACGGATCCGTTCTACGCCCTCATGTCTCCATTCGGAATAGGGCAGATACTCCAGCGCATGGGCGCCATGGG
>DASRZD010000113.1:0-5785 GCA_035686805.1 Armatimonadota bacterium | reverse complement strand
TCCGAAGCCAGCGGGCCATGGCGGGGCTGCGGCCGGAGGTCGAAATGCTGATGATGAGGTCTTCCCGCTGGACGATCGCCGGGACGAAGAAGGTGCATAACTCGGGATCGTCAACCACATTGACGAGGATTCCCCGACTTTGGCAATCGGCGGAGACCCGCTTGTTCACTTCGCGATCGTCCGTGGCGGCAAAGACGAGAAGAGCGCCCTGCAGTCGGTCGGACGAGTCAGACGGGTCGGACAAGTAGGACACGGCAAGATGCCGGATGGTGCCACTAGATGCCAGATCAGAGAGTTTGGCGGTGATCTCCGGGGCGATGACGACTACCTCAGCCTCGAACTCCAGAAGAGTCTCGACCTTGCGCTCGGCAACCGACCCGCCGCCGACTACCAAACATCGGCGATGGGCCAGATTGACGTTGATCGGGTAATGAGGCATCAGTGCGCCTTGGCGAATGTGTGCTGGCCCATCGGCATGTGACAGGTGGCGCAGGTCGCTCCCGCTGCCGCATTCGGGGCATGGGTCGCCAGATCCTTGATGGTCGCAGCATGGCAGCCGAGACACAGGTCGGTCACAGGCTTCTTGAGCTGCTGCGGCCCGGTCGTGCCGACTCCATGGGGATCATGGCAGGTCGTGCATCCCACACCTACGGTGGCATGCTTGCTGGTGATCCACTCGGAATACTGCTGATTTCGGCCGGGGGCGGTAGGTTTGGCATCTACGAAGAACTTGGTAAGATCATCGCCGGGCCGGAAGTTGACAGGGAATGCGTACTTGCCGCTGGTATCCTTGCCCACGGAATGGCACTGGCCGCAGACCATGTTCTTCTGAGCAAATTCAAGGTTCTTTGGGTTCACGATAGCTTTCTTGTCACCCGCCGTATGCTCGCTTCCCGGGCCATGGCACGCCTCGCAGCCGACACCGAATTCGGATTGGGTCTTCTTGATCGGATCATAGGCGGTCACATGGCATCCGACGCACTGGGTGGATCCATCCGCCGCCGCCTGGGGCTTCCATGACTTGCTTTTCACGTCCCACAGGGCGGGGAGAACCTGGAAATCCGCATCCATGTATGCCTGCTGGTTAACTCCCTTGCCGAGGACATAGGCTACCTTGTCCTTGGTGAAAGCCGGATTGGATGAGAAATCGGCGACTATCGCGCCTTCGACGTCAGCCTTCTGGAGGGCCTTTGGATGAGCCGATGCCTCATATGCGGGAATGATGTCTTTGCTGATAGGCAGGGCCTTATGGCACATCTTGCACAAGGCCGAGCCTTTGTAGGTGGCGGTGTGCACGTCGCCCATGACGAGGCTGGTAATCAGCCCGATGGCCGCCAAAGTCCCGATAATAACCGCGTACTTCCTCATCCGTTGCTCCTTGCCGAGTGTTCAGCGGTAATATAACGTCAGAGACCCACCGGTGTCAAGGGCTCGAACGGCCTGCTCAGGGAGAATACCTGAAGCCTGCGAGCCCCCGCCTCCAGGACATAGATGCGCCCGAAGGTGTCCATCTTGGCGTCGGCGGGTTGGAAGAGCATGCCTTCGCCCAGCCCATAGACGCCGAACTTGCGAAGGAACGTCCCCGAGCGGTCGAACACCTTCAATGCGTGCCTGCCTCTGTCCACGATCCAGACCTGGTTATTATCGTCCACGAAAAGCCCAGCCGCGAACGAGATGTCCTCATCGCCCTCGCCCCGATATCCGAAGCGATAAATATACTTACCCTTCTTGTCGAAGACCTGAACCGGAACGCCCTCCGAATCGAGGCCGTATATCCGGCCCTGGCGATCAACCGCGACGTCTTCGAGCTTCTTGAACTGCCCTCGCTTGTCGCCCGTCCCCCCGAGCTTCAGTTTGAGTTGGCGGTCTTTGTCGAAGACAAGGATCTGGTTGTTATCGCGATCCACGACGTACAGATTGCCGTCACGATCGAAGGTCATTCGTCCGGGCTTTGGGGTCTGGGGATCGAAGGTAGTAACCTCGTCCTTGGGGCTGATGATCTTGATGGGGCCGCCGTCATTTTCGGCGACATAGAGGTTGCCTTGCTTGTCCACCGCCAGCGCCAATGGATTCTTCAGCTCTTCGTGAATACCATACTGGTTTTTCGGGACTCCCTGGGTGCTGAAGACGCTTATGGCGCCGTCCTTCGTGTCGGCGATGTACATTTTGCCGGAGCGGTTGTCCAGGGCGATGCTGCTCGGCGTGACGAAATTGGTTTCGTCATCATAGCCGTTGACCCGCAGGAAGAAGGCGAAATCGTTGTCCGGGGGATCGAATATGCCGGCCCAGGCGGCCGTTGCCAGAAGCACAAGAATAATCAGGCTAATAGGTTTCATCGTTTGACACATGATACGGCGAGTGTTCATCATATGCAAATACGTGCCTCGTTTCCATGGGGTTTCAACGGGGTAGACAGGAAGCGGAGGAATGCACATGGTTGACGATGGTGGGGAGAACATTTTCCGCAGGACGATTGTGAAGCCTGACTCGGGGCTGGTACCCACGGGCGAGGATTCGGCTTCTGAGGGTGAGTCGGTGCGGACGGAGGAAGACATTGCCTCGGGGTATGTCCCGGACACGGACGAGATCCTGATGATGGCGGAAGAGCATCGGAGGGGACTTCATCCGAATGAGGAGTTGACGCCCGAGCCGGTATCGGAGGAAGCCCCCAAGGAAGAGATGGAAGAGATCGAGTAATCCACTAGCCCTTCTTGTGGTATGGCGCGATTCGGCCGATGACCAGGAATAAGAACGTTATACCGATGATCGGCATTGCTCCCATGAGCATGATCGGGCCGGTGAATGAGCCGAACTTCTGCGAGAGAAAGCCGGTCGCATAGGTCACCGCGATCCCTCCGAACCCTGCTCCCATGTGCGAAAGCCCCGCCGCCGAGCCGACGATATTCGTCGGGAGGACGTCGGTCGGGATGGTGAGCATGTTCACCGACCAGCTTTGGTAGCAGAACATGACCACGGCGATGATTGCCACCGCCAGGTTGGTGCTCGAGAACGGAACTGCCAGCCCCAGCATCATCAGAACTGCGCACGGGACCATGACGGTCTTACGGGCCCGATTCACCGAATAGCCTCGCTTGACCAGTCCGCTCGATGCCCATCCGCCGAAGAGATTGCCGAAGTCGGACGCCAGGAATGAGAGGGTCATAAAGACCGCCATTTTCTTGAGGTCGAGGCCTCGGTCGTCTACGAAGTACTTCGGCAGCCAGAAGGTGTAGAACCACCAGATCGGGTCCATGAAGAACCGGGTGAAGACGACGCCGCGGACTTGTTTGATCTTCAGGACATCGGCCCACTTCATGCGCTTCTCGTCGGATGAGTGCTCCTTCTCCGCTGAACTTAGGATGTACTGGCGCTCTTTCTCGCTCACCAGGGGATGCTCGGAAAGGGGGCGATAGAGAAGCAGCCAGCCGAGTATCCAGACGAACCCGATGACGCCAATGACGACAAAGGGCATGCGCCAGCCATGCTTCAGAAGCAGGTAGGTCACGAGTCCCGGAGCGAGAACCGCTCCAACCGACGAGCCGCTGTTGAACCATCCTACGGCGAAGGAGCGCTCGCGGGCGGGAAACCACTCGGAGATCGTCTTGATGGCGACCGGCCAGTTCGCCGATTCGCCGAGCCCGAGGACGAATCGGCATGCGATGAACCCCAAGACGATCGAGGCCATGGTGATGGGGATGATCTTATGCAGGGCATCGCCGATTGGGATCGCGAGGGCGGTTAGTATCCCCGCTGCCGACCACAGGCCCATCGAGAGCACATAGCCCTTGCGCGCCCCGATCTTGTCCATCAGCCAGCCGGTAATGCTCGGGCCGATGGTGTAGGCCCACAGAAAGGCGGAGAAGATGAGGGCGATGGTCTCGTTATCGAGCTTGTAGAGCTTACCGATCACCGGGGCGGAGATGTTGATGGTCATGCGGTCGAGATAGTTGATGATCGTCGCCAGGAAGATCAGGGCGAGAATGTACCATCGGAGATGGGGCACCTTTCTCATGTTCGTCTCCTTCGTAATCCGTAATCCGTAATGCGTAAGGGCTATGGCCAGGATTTCACTGCTTCCACCAGGGCGTCTATGTTCTCGGCGGGAGTACGGGGGGACGTGCCTCCGCCGGCGGAAAGGATCACCCGGCCGCCGGTTGCGCTGAGGCAGTACTCCGCGCAGGCAGTGACTTCGTCGGGAGTCCCTCTGGCCAGAATGTCGAGCGGGGCGACGTTGCCCATCAAGGTAACCTTATCGCCGATTCGTCGGAAGGCATCGGCCATGTCGAACGTATGGCCGAAGTTCAGGATATCGAAGCCCACCTCAGTGAACTTCTCGGCGAAGGGCCGGATATTGGCGTCATTGTGGTGCATCTTGAGCATGCCGGGGAAGGCATCGAAAATGCGCCTGAGATAGGGATGAGCAAACTCCTCGTAGTCCGTGGGCGAAAGGAGGCCGGGAATGTCGTCGTTCACCAGGATGCCCTCCACGTCGGGGAGGTTCTCCGCCTGAGCCTTGAGCCACATGATAACGGTATCGGTGCACAGATCGAGCAGGCGGTGGGAGTCATCGGGCTCGATCTTGATATCGGTGAGGAACTCGGTGACGCCTCTCAGATGAGTCGCCAACGCAAGCGGCCCTCGTGCGGCGACGATGCGGATCGAGTATCCAAGCGGCTGGATCTCGGCCTGAGCCCGTTTCTGAAGGTGAAGCACTAAGGGCATCAGGCCGTGGGTCTGAGGCTGAGGAACGGAGAGCTCGCGTGCCTGGCTGATGTCGGTGAGGATGGGCGATACCGACGCGGGCGAGTCCTTCCACCAGGAGACCCGGCAGCCGAAAGCCGATGGCTCGATCGCCATGCCGTACTCGACCCAGAAGCCGGGAACGAAGATGACGTCCGGGAAGCGCTCCATTATTTGGAGGTTCGCGCGAAGCCACTTGTCATGCTCGGCGAAGAACTCCATGGCGCTGATCCCGGCAAACCCCGGAATCCATGGGCTGTCGGCAATGAGTGCGACCAGGGGGCGGGTGATCTTGCCTCCGGCGGCGGCTCGTAGCACGTTGAATTGCTCTTTGGTCATGTGTCTCCTCTTGCCCCCTCACCCCAGCCCTCTCCCCCTCAGGTGGGGGGAGGGAGCACCTGGTACTACGGCAGGTTCACGTCTCCCGGGGCGGCTTTGTTGCCGAGGGCCGCGCCCTTCTCCAGACCCGATATACGGCAGGATGAGTCCCTGGCATTCGTCCAATACCTGAGCACAAAATCGGTTGCGGCGGCTCGGACGCCATCCGATGTCTTGCCGGTCAGCAGGAGATTCCCGTCCTGCAGCAAGACAGTTGCCTTATCCGATAACTGCGGCTTCCCGATCAATGGATTCGATTCCGGCGTACCGACAAGAATGAGATTGCCTCGGAAATCCTTGGGAATATCGGCCACCGCGCAGAGACGAACGGGCTGTCCGATGACTACCTGGAGAGTGTTCCTAACCAGGTAGGCCATCTCCATCTCGACGATGGGGTTCTTCGCCCCGAACGCCACGCAGATCGGGCGGCTGTAGTCAAACTTCGTGATGATCTCCATCCCCTGTGGATAATCAACCAGAACGCCGAGGTTCGGCCTGTTGAACGTCGGACTCCCCGGCTTGGAGAGCATGCCCCAGCCATAAGACGACTTCCCCTCATAATCCGCCCTGAGGAAGTAATGGTAGACACCGACCGCCGACCGGGGATGCAGCAATAGCTCGATCCGCCCCGACCTGGATTCCCCCGGCTTAAGCGTTAGCTTATCAG
>DASRZD010000112.1:0-2916 GCA_035686805.1 Armatimonadota bacterium | reverse complement strand
TCAGACTGCCCAGCGTAGTCGCCCGTAACAATTGCTGCGTACCCACCGCCTGCAGCATCTCGGCTACAAGTAATGTGACCGGTTTCCAACATGTCAAAACCAACAGTCATACATATGACCGCACTGGGAAGCCCGCCGAGTATTTGACGGAACGCTTCCCCTGGCGCCAACTCGGAGAACTGCTTACGCGTCATCCTCGCCGCCGCTTGCTGCAGCCCCTATCTCGGCGCATCTGTATCTTACGCATCTTACTCGCCGCCTTGCCCTTAGCCCTAAGTGCAGCCTTGCGCTTAGCGTCCACGGATGCCAGGACCCTACGTCCGGCTCGGTGCGGACTCGCAGATGCGCGCCCGTGTTTCGCTTGGGTGTCCCAGAACATACCACGCAACGTGCTCCAGAAGTCGTTCATTGTACCTCCTATTCCCGCAAGTGTGACCAGTAGGTCATTGCTATGTCTTGATAATCGAAGACGTGTGGGTCTTCTGCGTACTGTTCAGCATAGTAACCCACAGCCCAATCCCACACCTCCGCTGAGGTATGAAACTCAACCTTGGCAATGTCGAGCTGCTGAGCACGCTCCATGATAAACTTCCAGTCTGGACTCCCTGGGTATACAGCTCCCCAAAAGACACCCGACAGGAACTCGCCCGTCCAGCTCAGGTCAGCTGGAAAGGGCCGGGGCCCGTTCAGAATGATGGGGTCGCGATCCATGTCCACAACCAACGGTGCACCTAAACTACACAGTGCAGTCGTCTGGGAGGCATCGCCCAGCTCCTTGAGAAGCCCGTATCCCTCAATCAGATGTGCCTTACGCATCTTGCACCTCGTGAGCACGATCCACAGACCACCCATCCCACCAACCTTCTGCCCATCGCTGGTGGTCTCTTTCGTGCAGATCTGAGTCATAGGGATTGGTGTATAGCTGCTCGCCGGCTTTGTACGCCTCGAAGCCCTCACTATACGCGGTTCGCATCTTCCTCCCCAATCAGTGCGCCTATATCTCCTGCAATCTCATGGAGGAGGTTGGCTAGCGTACCACGTGCGTCCCACGGAGCGGCGTGCCAGGAGAAAATCCTCAGAAGCGCACGCTTCAGCTTGTCGGAGTCAGTATCAACAGGCTCTTTGTCCAAGGTATAGACCGTGATCTTGGCGACCCACTCAACCTCTACCACAAAGTATCGGTCGCATCCGGGGCTATCGTCGATGTCACACAAGACGACAGCCGGTCTGCTCCCCTGAACTTGGACCTTGTTCTTATTCCCACAGTATGGGCATATTACTAAGACAGTATCTCGAGACATTGTAGTTCCTCCTTGTTGTGGACCGCCTCCGGTCTTCATCTAGTCATTTCCTTATACAATGCGCCAGAAGTGAAACTCGTCCTCGTTTAATGCCCTGGCTTCCAGTCGTGCCACTGAACATCCACTTGCGCGAATCTCGCCTCCATCACGCCCATCGCTTCGGGATTGCTATCTACCAGGATGCAGTCTCGACCAAGTTGGGTTGCCGACTCACCGAATGTGCCACTGCCGACGAAAAAGTCCATAAGCAGGTCCCCGGGGCGTGAGTGTACCTTGACGATCCGATCCAGCACGCCTCTAGGCTTCTGCGTCGGGTAACCAGTCCTCTCCTTTGCATTGGGGCTGACGATCGTATGCCACCACGTATCTGTCGGAGTCTTTCCCCTAGCAGCCTTCTTGGGGCCGACCAGACCAGGTGCCATGTACGGAATACGGTCGCATTCATTCAAGTGGAACTGGTAGTCATCCGGGTTCTTGGCGTACCAGAAGATGTTGTTGTGCTTGGCGGGCCACCTTGTCTTGGACCTACCGCCGTAATCATAGGCCCAGATGATTTCGTTCATGAAGGACGCTCTGCCGAAGATGACGTCAAGCAGCACTTTGCAGTAGTGTGCTTCTCTATAGTCGATATGAAAGAACAGACTGCCGTCCGCCTTCAGAACCCGATAGCCCTCGACTAGTCGTGGGTCAAGAAAGCTGAGATAGTCGTCAAACAGGTCACTGTAGGATCTGGTGCCAAGCGTGACTGTCTTATACCGTTTGCCCTGAAAGCCTGTTCTGTCGCCGTTCTCATCCATTGTGGTCGAGATTCGAGTGAGGCTCTGTACCTTCCCTGTATTGAAGGGAGGATCGATGTAGATGAGATCCACAGAGTCGCTCGGCAGGCTCCGCAGTATTGGCAGATTGTCCCCGTAGTGAATACTCAGCCTTGCCATTAGGTCTCCTTACTCGCGCAGTTGCCCGGTTTTCATCTAGTCATTTCCTTATACAATGCGCCAGAAGTGAAACTCGTCCTCGTTTAATGCCCTGGCTTCCTTAGCCCCGGAAACATACCAAAACCTACCCACCGGAATCAGTAACCATGTTCCCCACTCAGGATGATCCTCACACTGAACCGATAGACCACATTTTGCATTCTCAACTGTCAACCGCGCCATTTCCTGCCTCCCATCTATGTCACCCAACTACATACACATTATAACACATCTAACAGTATATGTCAAGGATGTAACCTTAAGATTTCGAGGCAAGTTCGCTGAGCTCGACATCCACCACGTGTGTGGATCCTTGGTCATCCCTAACGACAACCCGCCAGCGATCTGGGAAGCCGTTTACTGACTCCGTTCGCCCACGGCAGATTGAAAATGTCTTCCCATAGGCTTCTTTTGCCGCTTGTAGTGCTAGTGCCTCGGCTTGTCGGTGTTTGCTCATCTCAGGTCTAACTCACTGTAGGCGTCGCTGGCCCCTACGTCAAATCCCCGATTCCAGCCCTCGCCATATCCTTTGCTGTGCCCGAGAATAAAACCGCCCGCCGCGCTTGCTACTGATAGCAAGACACCGAGAATGACGGGTGTCCATACGCTAAGAAAGATCTCCTTAAACATCTTCACTCCTC
>DASRZD010000111.1:0-2142 GCA_035686805.1 Armatimonadota bacterium | reverse complement strand
TCGACTATGCGGGCTATGAAATGAAGCCCGATGACTTGCTCGAGTGGGTGAGCCAGGCCATGCGCTGCGGGGCGAGCCATATCGAGTACTATCAGAACGACAACCCTCGCTTCACTGATCCCGAGCGCTGGAAGATGATGCTCCATCTGTCCAAGACGCTGACCAGCATGAATGCCGTTAAGCTGCCCAGTGACCCTGAGGTGGCGATCCTCTACTCGGCGGACTCCCATCGGGCCGAGGGTCCGAGTACCAAGGCGAATGAGATCTACACTGCCTATTCGCTGCTGGGCGAGCGTGTGGGCTCCTGGTTCGATTTCGTTGACGATGATTCGCTCGCAAGGGGTGAGAAGAGCCTGGCGAAGTATCGGGCGGTCTATATTCCCCTGGCGACGTATCAGCGCAAAGCGGTCGTCCGGCAGATCGAGAAGTTCGTGAAAGGCGGCGGAACGGTCATCAGTGGGGATCCGACGGTATTCTCCTGGGACATTGACGGGAGTGACGTCTCAAGCGTTCGCGAGCGCATATTCGGGATAAAGGTCACCGGTCAAAAGCCAAGGGATTCCGTGCTCATCCGCAAGTCCGAATGGACCGAGGGAGTATCCGGGTCGCTGCCGATCTACCGGCCGGTCGGTCGTGACGGCTGGCCTGAGGATAATGGCTGCATGATCGAGAAGGCCCGGCAGGACGTCCAGGTGATCGGCACTTTCACCGATGGCTCTCCGGCGATCACAGTGGTGAAATACGGCAAGGGCCGGGCAGTCTACTTCGCCGCCAACCCCTTCGTCCCGGAATGCGTGTTTGCGGGCGATCGCTGGGACGGCCTCTTCCGAGCATTCCAAACTCATCTGGGAGCGAAGACCAACCGGCCTATCTGGCGGTTCAGACTTCCTCCGCCGGACTGAGCAGATTGAGCAGAATGCGTGCCGCTTTGAGAACCACGTCGTAACAGCATTTCCGATGGTTTTCCGGATTGAACTCCCCCTGCGTGAAGTAGAAGCACGTCGTGCCGTCCAGTTCCTTCAGAAACCGCTGGCGGTACGTGCGCGCAAGTTCCCAGCACCGGCTCTGATCCTCGTCCAGGAAGGTCCTGCCGTATAGATATCCGATCAGCATAACTCCGCCGATGAGCGCTCCGCACACGTCCGCCTCTTCGGCGATGCCCCCGCCGAAGCCGGTCGCAAGCCTCATCATCCGGGGGTCGAACTCCGGGTCGTAATATCGCCCCAGGTGCGTGAATATCACCTCCGAGCAGTGATGCCCGGCCATGAAGTCCTCCTCAATCTGCTTGAGCAGCGATTCTCTCTCAGCCGCTGTCATTTGCATACCTGCCGGCAAGCTTCCGACACAGCACCTGAGATTGCTGTCCCTCTCTCTGCGGAGTTTCGCTCAACCTGCCTGCACGGGATCAGATCGCAGAAGTAGAAGCGGTTGTCTCGCAGGACGACCTCACCCCTTGTGTGCAGGATCGGGCGGCGGAAGATGGGGCCGTCATACACGAAGGAATGGAACTCGCCGTTCTCCCCGCACTGGTCGGCGGTCGGCGGGAGGTCGAGCAGGAACTGCTCATCGAAGGCTCGGCCTGCGAATGAGCCGTCAATTGCCTGGGAGTCCGCGCACGTGACTACGGCTTTGAACCCGAGGTTGATGAAGTCGCGTGCGAGCTGTGGGGTTTCTCTGCCCCAGATCGGGTAAATCCCGTGCATCCCGACCTTCGCCAGGTTTTCCTCCCGATACTTCTTCAGGTCCTCGAGGAAGATATCGCCGAATGCCACTGCGGAGACCCCCTGGTCAGAGTAACGAGCCAGTACCTCGCTCATCTTCGCCTCGTAGTCGGCATTGGAGACGTGGGGGGTGATCAGGACCTTCTCCAGTGGGAGGCCGATGGACTCCGCCTGCTCCTCTAGCAGCGTCCGGCGCACGCCGTGCATGCTGATGCGGTCGTACTCCTCTGTGACCGTCGTGAGGAGGGCCAGGATTTCGATGTCGGGGTTCTTTCGGATTTCGTATAGAGCGAAGGCGCTATCCTTGCCCCCGCTCCAGGCAAGCAAGACTTTTGGAGTTGTGAGTGCGTCTCCTACGGTAGTAATCCTCCAGACTTACTTGATCTGACCAAGCAAACGCTCGATAAACCGCTTTGCTTCG
>DASRZD010000110.1:0-2377 GCA_035686805.1 Armatimonadota bacterium | reverse complement strand
CACGAATCCGACACCGTATCAATCCCAACTACGAGCAGCCAATCAACTGAATCCACATCGGCGATGAGTCTATGAGGGCTTGGCAGCTCACATTTTCTGGCGCGCAACCTTCCGCGCTCATTCACATCGCCAGTGAACATGTTTTAGCTGTCTGAGGCGTTCGCAGCGCGCTGAGAACTCGATCAGGGAATCAGATGTGGCGCCACCAGGCTGACAAATTCGCGGGGCGTGACGATCTTCGTATTCTTCCAGTAAGCCGGAAAGTGCTTGCGATTGCCGGTGATCAGAAAGTCGGCGCGAGCGGCGTCCGCACACTCGACGAAGATGTTGTCGTCCGGATCGCTTGTTACCTCGATATGGCGCGAGGGAGTTACGAGATGTCCGTGGTTCTTGATGAGCTGAAGCAGTTGAAGCCGCAACCCTCTTCGAATGGACAATTCAGGCCTGGAAAGCACCTCTGTATATTCTTCGAGGACAGGCAGTGAAACATACAAACGGCCTGGCTTCGTGATGGCCAGAAGAAATGCAGTTCGCTGAAGACCGTCGGGTTTGAGTACCGCCGACACCAGGACGTTCGTATCAATGACGAGACGCAATGGAAACATTACCGCTTCTTCTTTTCAGATCTTGCAGCCTTGATGACTTGATCGATCTGACGCGAAGTCAGGGCAGCGGTCTTGTTCCGCTTAGCTTCCTCGCCAATGATCCTGAGCACATCGGGCTCCGGCGCGGCAAGTTTGACATAATCGCGGATGTTCAGAAGAACGGCGGTAGGGGTCCCGCGCTTTTCGATAACCAGGGAGCGCTGTTCGACATCCAAGCGACGGAGGATCTTGCCAAGGTTGGTACGCAGGCTCAGTGCCGAGACTACGATCGCGCCATCTCTGTTCGGTGTTGTGGTCGCCATACACTCTCCATTTCAGATGATCTAACTGTACAGTTCATCCAAACCTGAGTCAACGACTACGAATTCGGATGGAGGAAGGGGTCGATCGCAACAGATAGAATCTGCACCTCTTCAGAGCTTCCCTCCCCCGGCGTGAATATCCTCCGAGTACAGCCACACAAAGTGTTCCTCACCGGCCCAGCGGTGGAGTAGGTCGGCGCTCGGAACCCGGCCCGGGCTGGCTGTGACACGGGCTCTCCATTACTGTCTAAGTAATAGATCGTATATGTGCCGAGGTCAACAACGCGCCTGGCCAATTCAATTTGTCGCGCCCTGTGCCAAGATGTTCGCAATACCGATTCGCGGCCAGACGATCAATCGATCATTGTCAGGGAATGCGAGTCTTCCCGATTTCAGACCATTGCCGATCCACTCAAGCATCTCCTCGTTCGTCGCGGAGATCAGTACCGGTTGGCAACCGATGCCATCGATCTCCTCGATCCTCTTCTTTCCCTCGACGATCCCAAGGATGTGGTCTGCCCATGCCGGATCGGCAGGCAGCCCCAGGAAGCTCACCAGCGTGGCCCACGCCTCCTCGCGCCGGTATCGCAACAAGATAGTCCGTCCCGCGCTCCCATTGGTGTGGAGTTCCTGGGACACCGCCAGCAGATGGCGCACAGGATGTTTCCGGCCCTGCAAAGTCACTGCCCCTTTGTAGCAGGAGGCATGTTCGCCGAGCGTCACGTCCTTTACCGTACCGTCCGGAAAAGTCAAGTTGAAGGCGGCCTTCTCGTGAACGGCCGCCGTGATTGCGCCAACATCCGAGTCATTTCCGAAGACGCTCAGAAGATGCGCCTGCCGGTCTTCCCCGATATAGCGATCGACCCGCAGACGAATGCGGGTCGAGGCCTTTTCCGTGAAGCGCACGTACTCAAGCAGCCCGAACCGCAGGTGTGCATTCTCCATCGGCTTCGTCCTCCTTCTTCGCCGGTGTCTCGGTGAGCTTCATCTCCAGCTGATCCGAGATGATGCCTTTGCCTTCCTTCTTTTTCTTCTTTGAGGCCGTGCGTCCCGTGATCTGGATCTGCGGCGGAACGATCTCTACGGGTTGATCCGAACCGTTCAGGACGGAGTAAGCGATCACGGTCTCATTGCTCCATTGCCGTATGTCGCAAATCGATGTCTCGATCTGCCTGTCCTCCCATTTCGTCCATTTGGGGGCATTCACTTTCTGCTGCTGCATGAACTCCTCGTCGAGATTGGAAAGCGGCGATAACTCTGGGCCGGTGTCCCTGCCACTCGACTCATGCGCTGGAACCTTGCCAGCTACGGCTGGCATTGCTGGGGCTCCGGAGTCTGACGAGATCAGAAAGCTCCGAGCGGATCGGTACTCGATCAGGAAGTCCACCGGCTGCGATTGATTCGGAATGCCAGCGCCATCGCTGACCAACTCCAGCGTCACGTGCTGGCCCGATCTCGTCGCGATCAGGA
>DASRZD010000109.1:0-3301 GCA_035686805.1 Armatimonadota bacterium | reverse complement strand
CTGCCGGAGTCTCTCCAAGCAAAGATCGAATGAAACACGGAGGGAACGGAGGATAGCCAGGGGATCTCCCGCCTTCCTGCATTAAGTCACTGGCGCTCGCCATCCGATGCCCGTCTTGCAGGGGGCGGGAGTTCGATGCCGTTGCCGATGCCGGCGATTTTGGATGGATCACCGACGCCTGCGATGATCCGTCCGATCGCCTTCGAGCGCGCAGTCACGGTCGGCTGGGCTTCACCGCCGGATCCGCTGCCGGAGACGTTGAATTCGGCGGCTATGTACGGGCGGTCTGCCAGCACGTATGTCTGGACGTTCGATACGTACTGCGCGTTCGACTGGGGCGAATCGAACTGCACCATGATGAAATCGAATCCGTCCTTGTATGGACTCGCGGTGTTCTGCGTCTCGCGAATCGTCAGGTGGACGCCCACGAGATGGCGACTCTTGCTCTGGAGGTAGGCGCGTCGCTCGGACACCTGCGACGCGCTCCAGTACTCATCGACTTCGAGGCCGAGGACCCACAGGATCGGCAGATCCTCGAGGGCGGCGACCATGTGATCCACGTATTGCCGCCATTTCGACAGATTGGCCCCCGCGATGTCGGGCGAATCATCGGCAGCGAGCCAGAGAAACGGCTTGATTTGGTAGTCGGTGATCAGGATTTGCAGTTCGGCCTTCCAGCCATCGAGCCGCGATTGGTTTAGCGCGCCCGTGTCAAACGACCAGCCGCCGGTTCCATATGGTGTAACTACGTTCTCCGGGTGATTGCCGCGCGCCCCATAATCCCCCTGATTCAGGAGGTAGACGTAGATCGAGTTGTACCTGCTGTCGAGGAGGGCTTTGCGGATGGTCGCTTTCCGCTGCTCCCCCTGCGACAGGTAGCAGTGCGTGTTAAACCTCTCATGGTCGTCGCCGGGCGATACGGCTGTCAGGAAATCGGTCTTGGGGTAGTACGCTCTACCGGAGACGCAGAACCGATTGCCCGAGGCGGTGACGATCCCCGAGGCGAATATCGCCTCGCGCTGGGGATTGAAGATGCCCTGGCGCTCAACTTGGGCGGCGCGGCTGGTGGCCGAGCCACATCCTGCCGCGACGACCAACAGCGCGGCCAAGCCCAGATGTATGGCTCTCCTGCGCAAAGAAGCGCTCCCGGTTTTCGGGCACGAATCAGTGTTCATCATGTACCACCACCATATCGACCGCCTGAATCTGCTCCCATCAACTTAGCTCGCCGCTTACCGCGCAGAGCTTTCGAGCCGGACCCAGCGCAGTGACTCCGGGCCAAGCTTTAGCTCGATTCTCCCATCTGCGATCTCCAGGGCGTCCCCGGTCAATGCATCCTTCGCAGACCTAAACTTCCCTCGAAGAGTCAGCGTGACCTTCCGGCTCGACGCGCTCACACCGCCCACTGCGAGCAAGGCACGCCCGTCTGGGTGCGCGAATCCCGAAACCAGCACATCCGGAACGTTCGCAGAAGCGAGCGGCTTCTCGCTCCAGTAGGGCACCCACTGGGCGCCATCGGCGTCGAACTCGGTGTACAGCCGCCACATATCCGTTCCTCCGGGACACCAGGGACTCGGCGCGTCGTGCAGGCCGATCATGGTGCGGGCATATTCGCCGCCGAGGGGAGAGTAGCCGATGAAATGCGTCGGTATCCCGTGGTTGTGGCCCATACACTCGGCGCGGAAGAATTCCAGCGGCGGGCGGAAGTCCGCCGGGGACTTCCAGTACTGCTCGCCGGTAAGCAGTACGTCGGCAAAGGAGAGCGTCGGCAGCGTGATCATGGAGGACATGTGCGCCACGATGAGCGTCGGTTTTCCCCGCAAATCGCATATCGCTTTGAGCCGTTTCATCGCTTCTCGGGTTGCGAAGATTGGGTATGTCGGGCGCAGGCCATGCTCCTCATCCGTATACCCGCATCCATGACGCAAGTTGGCGCACGGGATCGGACATGCGGCTCCGTCCAGATACAGCCCGTCAATGCCATACTCTTCGAAGAGCTTCGTGATCCCCTTTGTCCAGAGTGCAGAATACTCGCCCCTGTGACAGGCTGGGTAATCATGCTGAGGCGGCTGCCGGGAGTGGACGTAGTTTGCGGTTCTCGGCTCGCACAAGGAATCCTCCGCCATTGAGACAAACTCCGGCGCAATGTCGGGGATTGCCATCAAGTGGTAAAGTACGAGTCCCATCCCGCGCTCATGAGCCGCCTCGACCAACTGCCGAAGCTTCTCCGGCTGGGTCACTCGCGGCATCCCCTGGAAGTCGGTCCATTCCTCGTGCATGCCGACGAACCGCACGCCCAGTTCCCTCAGGTAATCGAGCTGCGTCACAGGCGGAACGGTGCCGGGCCGGATCTCCGTCTCCATCCCATATGTGCCCCAGTGCGCATATCGAGGGCTGTCCTGCTTCGGCTTGACGGGGCCGGCCTGCAGGCCGAAGGTAATCCTGTACGGCTTATCAAGCTTCATGGGACGCTCGACTATGTGGACGACGAACTCCACGGCGCGAGGTGTCTCGGCGAGCGTGAGAGCCGATTTGAGGGACGATGGCCGCCAGCCCTCATCGGATTCGCAAAACCACTCGATGCCCCGCTCTTCGTCTCCGATCCAGATGAAGGGCGTGAACGGCGATTTCCAACTGCGCGGGCGTGCGCCCGAATTGGGGAACTTGTGGTCGAAGAATGTAACCTGCGGCCAGTTTCTTGGCAGCGGATACCAGTGCATGAGGTTCGCATATCGGCGGTTGATCGGGATGACCAGGCGCAGGTGGTCGAGGGTGAGAGGGCGCGAGGGAGTCAGTTCCACGTCAAACCGCCACATGCCGTCCGGCTCGATCAGCCCGTCTACCTTCAGGGCCATCTCAGCCGCACGGCCTCGGTAGCTATATCGCGCACTCGAAGGCTCGACTTTCGCCCAGTGACCTGACCCGGACCAGGTAGCTGCTTGGCCGCCTGCCGCAACTTCCAGTCGAACCGATTCGGCAAGGAGGTTGCCGCCTGCGGAGGTGATCTGCGCGGGAAATCCCAGGTCGCCCACGCGGTATGTCCGTCCCCAGATGCTCGCATCACGCCCCGTAACCTTGACGGCCGGCCATGCCTTCCACGGGGACGACGTATTATACGCCATTGCGCAGGTTGGGACGCTCATCGCCAACAGCATCATTCGGACGAGGAACCGAATCCTCGCTCCTGCCCTCACAGCTTCTCCAGCGGCTTCCGGTTCCCGAAGGTGTAAACGTACGTATCCACGGGCTTCGCCCAGCGGACGGCATTCTCGATGACCTTAAGGACGTTCGGGTCCTTGTA
>DASRZD010000108.1:0-3344 GCA_035686805.1 Armatimonadota bacterium | reverse complement strand
AAATGCCCGTCGCGAATCTCAAAGCCAAGCTGTCAATTGACGGCAAGAAGGCCCAGAGCCAGATCAAGAGTCTATCGGGACGGGTCAATGCGGCCTTCTCGAAGATCAAGCCTCTTGCCGGTATGCTGATCGGAGGTGCGGCCGGGTACGCACTCATGAACGCTACGAAGAAGGTTATGGACTTCGACGTTGCCCTGACGCGCCTTGCTATCCAGGGCGGCAAGACCGCCCAGGAGATGAAGCCAGTACGTGCGTCCATGCTGGAGGTATCAGCGGATACCGGGATCGCGAAAGAGCAGATCCTCGACATCGGCAAGGCGATCATTGACACCACCGGCGACTTCGATTTCATGAACGCCACCCTGCACAACACCGCGTCACTGGCCAAGACGACCGGATCGGATGCGACCGGGCTCGGTAAGGTCGTGGGGGCATTGGGGAACACCTTCGGTTTCACGGCAGACGAAGCGGATCGCATGATGCGGATCCTGGTGGAGCAGGGCGAGAAGGGATCCTGGACACTTGAGGAGATGGCCACGAGTGGAACCAGAGTGTTCTCCGCTGCGAGGCAGGCCGGGATCGGCACCGTCGATGAACTAAGGGACTTCACCGCATATATGCAGGTCTTCAGGACCGGATTCGCCAGCGGTGAACAGGCAGCGACAGCATATCAGGCCGTTGTTGCAAGCCTCGGAGACAAGGCGAAACAACTCGAAGGCAAGGGGATCAAGGTATTTGACGACTCCGGGAAACAGCGCAACGTGGCCGCGATCATGATGGACACGTTCGAGAAGTTCGGAACGACAGCGCAGGATCTCTCTGAACTCAACCCGATCTTCGGGCGCGAAGCCATGCCGGCGATCACGGCCATGGCCGGGGAATACGAAAAGGCTGCCGTCGAGGGTAAGAACCTCCAGGAGGAGCTGAGCAGATACACCAAGGTCCAGGGCTCGCAGGAGACGCAGCAAGAAAAACTGAACAGGATCATGGATGAAACGGGGGCCAAGTTCGAACAGGCAAAGGCAAGGCTTGAGCAGTTGGCAATGGAGAGCCTGCTGACGAAGGACAATCTTGAGGCCCTAGGAACGGCTGCCGAGGGCGCCACCGCGGCGCTGGTCGCGGCCGTCGCAGCAACTACAGCCGTTGGTGAGGGACTCGGTTGGTTGGCGGATCTTCTGGGTCTTGTCACGCATGGGGGCAGAGCCGAAGACGCTGCAGACATGACACCCGAACAGGTAGCCTCCCGTCAAGCGATGTTCGGGGCCGTATCAGGAAAGGACCCGGCATCCAGAACAGAGCAGGAGCGTGCCTTCATGGCACAGTATCAGGGCTCTGACGCGAAGAAGAAGTTCATGGGAATGGACACTGAGGATCTCTCGCTCAAACTCGGTACAGGCGCGGCCCTTGCCGCCGGTGTCGGCGCGTTGCCTCTCGCTGCACTCCTGGGGGCGGGGGCAGTCGCAGCCCCGAAGATCCAGGGGTACGTACAGGACAAGGAAGCCGAGAAGTTCGAGCAGTCGATTCGCCTTTCCGATGAGGACATAGACAAGCTGGCAAGTTCCATCGAGAAGGGCGCCGAAAAGGGTGGTAGCAGGGCGAAGCCCACAATTGAGATTGCAACCCCCCTCAGCCCTGCAGGTGGAACCGCTGGCGAATTGGCTCACTGATGACGACGACACTACTACATGCCCCCACCTTCAAGGATCTCCCGTTCGTATGTACGGCGGTCAACGGGGTTGCAGAGAACGCCCTGGTAATCACGACATACCCGCACCGCAAGGGTCAGCACGTCTTGAACCTTGGGCCGCTCGGTAAATCGTGGGACATCGAGGCCGTGTTCGCTCCCGACTTCAACGGGCGTGAAGGCTACCCCGAGGATTACTACCCCTACGGGTGGTTCCGGTTCGTCAAGGCGCTCGAGGACCCAGAGAGGGGCTACTTCGATCACCCGCTGTTCGGCAAGACGTGGGCACAGTGCGCCGGGTACTCGCCCCAGATACTCCCCCGTGAAGGGTTCAAGGTATCAGTCCGGTTCGTAGAGGCCAACCTTGACGAGCCCACCTTCACCGCACGTCTCACGATGGACGATAACTCCGTCAGTGAGCAGGCCGGAGCCGATAGGGCCACGAGTTTAGATGGGGATCTACAGTCGCTCACGAGCCTTGATATTTCCCCGTTCACTACGGCGTGGGGCGATTTCATGCTGGCCCTTTACAGTATCGACAGGGTTATCACGATCAGGGATCTGAACGTGTCACTGAACCTGTTCCACACGGCGATCACGAATATCGAAATCAACTATCCCGACGTGCTGGACGTCATCAACTACAACATGCAGGCCCAGATGTACGCGCTACGCAGGGATGCGGTTGTGCTCGCCCTGAGACGGGACGCCAGCAGTGAGAAGCGGATCGTTGTCTGGGAGAATCGGTCCGTCCAGAGCACGCTCGAGATCGCGGTCTACCTGTACGGGGATCCCGGTCGAGAGGAAGAGATCCAGGGGTTGAACAGGATCACGAATCCGTTGTTCGTCCCCATTGGCCCGCTCAACGTAATGAGTGACTTCATCACATGAGCCTGACCCCAGAACAGCCCAAACTTGACCGTATGGGCGTCATTGTCGACGGTCGTCGGTTCGAGGAGTGGAGCGAGGGCAGGGTGAGCGCGGATATCTTCACGCCCGCCAACACGTTCTCCCTGATGTGCGGACCCATGGGCCTGGAGATCCTGAGGAGTGTCCTGCCTGGTCGCAGCATCTCGATCTATATCGGGGACGGGACTGTCGATACGAGCCTATTGACCGGATGGACCGAGGGTTTCATTGACACCACGAACAAGAGGGCGTGGAACACGAATATCACCGGCCGGGATCGCGCGTCTGACCTATTGGAGAACTCGGTCCCCGAGGATCTGGATGTCAGGGGTAAGACCTTCTACGAGATTGCCACCGAGGTCTGTGCAACCGTTAATATCGAAGTGATTTGCACCAACGAGGCCAATCGGTTGGCTGTGACGCAGAAGAAGAAATACAAGAAGGAGTTGGCCAAGTACGGGCTTGATGTTGCCAAGTACAATACAAAATTCATCCAGGCCATGAAGCAGAAGACATTGTCTGGAGGCGTGTACTACAACACGCCCGAGAAGTTAAAGGCACATCTCAAGAACTTCGGGTTCACGACACCGATGCAACCCCCATTCGTGGAGGGGATATTCAACACGAACGATGAGGCGCAACCCCAGGACGGTGAGTCCTGTTGGGATTTCCTGTCCCGGTATTGCAAGGCGCTCGAGGTCTTCATGTGGATGTCAAGTGGGGGCGTGCTGATCTGCCAGAGACCCCGATA
>DASRZD010000107.1:0-4638 GCA_035686805.1 Armatimonadota bacterium | reverse complement strand
CGCTGGAAGACGTAATCAACCTGTATGACCGGGGCGGCAACCCGAATCCATACCTCGACCCGGCGATGGTCCCTCTAAACTTGACCAGTGAGGAGAAATCCCAACTGATGTCGTTTATGAAAGCTCTCAGCGGCCCATATCCAGTGGATACTGCGCCGCCTCTGCCAAACCCGGAAATAACGGCGGCACAACTGAGAGAATTGTTCACGGGAGGAAATCCACAATGAGACACGTTCGATATCCGATGTTGATTGCGCTGATGCTGGCAGTCGCGGCTCCGTCGTACTGCATTCCGGCGTTCGCGAGGAAGTATGGCTTCAATTGCGAGATGTGCCATGTCGCCTGGCCGAAATTGAATGACTTCGGCCAGAAATTCCGAATGAACGGATATCAGATCCCGGGGCAGGAGAACACCGAAAAGACTGTTCTGCAGATGCCGGGCATACCGCTATCCCTGCACACACTGGCCGGCTATGTGAGCGACACGTTCTCACCCGAAGGCGCGGAGGACGAGACCAACCAGTTTGAGATAGACGGGTTGGATATGCTGGTAGGCGGAGTCCTGGGCATGAATAAGGGCTTCTTTCTGGCGTATCTGCCTCAAATCAACGGCGCAAATGGCGTTGCGCCCCAGGATGCCGAAATGGAACAGGCGAATGCCATATTCAGCCGGCTGGGCTCCACCTGGGCAAATGCGCGTGTCGGCCGATTCGAGGGAGCGCAGGTGACATTCTCGGGCCTTCGGTCACTTACCTTGTCGCCGTATGAGATCTATGGTTTTGACGGCTCGCCGGGTGTATCCGCCGCCGGAACCGAGGGGTCGCTCAATACGTTCGCGCTGGGAGATTCGAACACCGGCATCGAATTGGCCGGATGGGGAATGCGCCCTTTGCAGTATGCCTTCGGCCTCGTCAACGGCTCGACAGGCAACAATTTCGATGACTCCCCGGCGGATTTCTACCTGAGAGGCGCTTACATCTTCGGAACGGGATTCGGCCAGACCTCGGGCCAGCGGGTGGGGCTAACCGGCTACTTCGGGAAGGCTCGTCCGGCGGGCGGTGGATCGAGGCATAGCTTCAACCGCCTGGGCTTCGACGCGAATCTGAACAAGGCCCCGTACAACATGCAATTCCAGTGGATCAACGGCCGGGATGATCGAGAGTTCAATGTCTTCGACCCGACCAAAGACTACAAGTTCTCGGGCGGCTTCGCGCAGCTTAATCACTACGGAAAGGACGCAACTCAGTTCCTGAGATTTGGCTGGGTGAACACCCCATCAGAAGACGATCATGACATCAGCAGGATAACGGTAGGATGGAGGCAGCACCTGGATCATCCCCTGGCGCTTCAACTGGAGTACTCGCACCGGAAGGTAAACAACGGCGCAGGGCCGGGATCCGACCTGACGGAGAACTTCGTCGGCGGCTTCCTCGATTGGGCGTTCTGAACGAACAAGGCCCGGCAGGACTCCGCCGGGCCTTTGTCTCTATTTGACAAACCGAATACTCAGCGGATACCGGTAAGGGATCCCCTGATTCGCTTTGACGGAAGCCATTATTATCTCCACGACATCGAAGACGAACACGGCTATGAGCAGCGGGATGCCGATCAGAGCAAAGCTCAAGATCGCCGCCACGATCCAGTAGATGGTAATGCTGATCTGGAAGTTCAAGGATTCCTTTCCCTGATCATCCACGAAGGGGTATTGGCCCTTCTTTATCAGCCAGATGATGAGCGGGCCGATGATGTTGCCGATCCCGGCAACAATGAACCCAAACCCCAGCAAATGGCACAGCATGCCCATCGTGCGCTCATCCTGATTGTCGGTGACGGGTGTTTCACCCATGGCGCCTGGAGTTGGTTCGGGCGGAACGCCTGGTTCTTGATCAGACATTTCATTGCCTCCCTGCTTTTTCGCCTGACGACGGCGATGTTGGTGCCAACCCTACAATTCGGCAGTACTTGAGCAATTACCTTCTTACCTTTGCGCTTGTTTGCCGAACCGCTTCTATTTGCTCAGAGGTCGTGCCGGGGTAGCTGAAAATGACGACGCCGTCCGCCCCTCCCTCGGCGGCGGAAAGGATGCCGGTTTGGAGGTCATCCGGCGTCTGTTGGCGGATCGGGTAGCCGAAGCCGGCATAGTACGCACAAAGGCCCACCTTCGCCGGAGCTTCCTCCTCTGCCAAGGCTACTGAGGACAAGTCGGCGTGCAGGCCCTTCATTTCGGCGAGGCCCTCTTCGGTTGCGGTTTTGATCCAGGTGATCGGCCTGCCCCACTGCTTCGGCGTGTAGATCATCGTGCAGATGAAATCCAACTGATCGGCGAAGGAGGGCCAGTCCTGGAGGACGACCGTCCGGGCAATGTCCGGGGTCGGGAATACGGCGGCTGAGAGCTTGAGATGAATGTCGATCTTATCCCGGATTGTCTTGACGGTCGCGGTGATGACCTCCATCCGCCACCGACACCATCGCTGATAGAGTTCATTGCCGGGATCGAGGGACACATCCATCGGGTCAACGCCGGCCTCATTCTTGAACTTGGTGCGGCACCGGGGGCAATAGCAGAAGCTGTATTCGGGGATCTCGGGGCGCTCGATGGCCAGGCCGTCTTCGTAATCCCAGATGTCTGGATACCGGATGAAGTCCAGGTGGAGGCCGTCAACCTCCAGGTCCGCGAGCATCTCCCAGCGAGTGAGATAGTGATCCAGATACCCCTCGCTGCTGGGGCACCACCAGACTTGACGGCCCCAAAGCGGGAACTCCAGGCCGGTTTGGCCGTTTCGATTGACCGCGAGCCAGTCCCGATGCTTCTCCAGGAACTCGCGGGGATAGGCCTTGCTGACCATATTATTGATGGTCCAGGTGTGGAGCTCCATGCCGTTCGAGTGGCAGGCCTTAGCCATGGCCTCGATGTGCTCGATGGAGTAGACTTCGATCTGCGGCAGGAAGATCTCCGAGCCTACTTCGGCGACCTCGGCGCATGTGGCATGGAAGTCGGCGTCAATCGGCAGATTCGCCCAGAAGCCTTTGAAGAACATACGAACCCCCACTTATGAGAAAACCAGGAAAGCAGGAAAGGATAAACCCTCCTGGATTCCTGGCTTCCTTATAGAAATCTCTCCGCGTTTGTGCTACTCGGCGGCTTTGTTCGTCGTCTTCATCATGCGCGATTTGCGCCGGGCGGCTGCATTCTTATGAATGATGCCCTTCTCCGCGGCCTTATCAATGACGCTTGTGGCGACTGAGACAGCCTGCTTCACGTCGTCCTCACCGGCTGCCTGGGCCTTCTTCACCATTGTCTTGATCTGCGACTTGACGGCGATATTGCGTGCATGCCGCTCCCGCGACTTCTTTACGTCCTTCATGACGGACTTGATATTCGGCAAAGGATTTCACCCCCAGAGACAATAAGACTTTAGACAAGAGACTTTAGACTACAGACTCCGGAGTCCAACCCTAAAGTCTAATGTCTAAGGTCTAAAGTCCACACAGTATATCAGGTTCATCCGGAATTGGCAAGGGAGACTCCATGACGAACAAAGAACGGGTACTGGCGGCGCTGAGTCATCGGCAGCCAGACCGCACTCCCTACATGATATCGTTCACGCAGAAGTCCATGGACAGGATGCGGACTCATTGCGGCGACGGATTCCTCAGCGAGATTGACAATTGCTTCCACGACGTCCGGCCCGGCCCGTTTCCGAAGGAGCGCTGGCTGGATGAGAATACCTGGCAGGACCGTTTCGGCGTTCGGTGGGACAGGAGCATAGACAGAGACATCGGCAATGTGTGCAATTGCCTCATCCCCGAGCGAAATCTGGATGATC
The DNA here is from genome assembly GCA_035686805.1 of Armatimonadota bacterium. Classification (GTDB taxonomy): domain Bacteria; phylum Armatimonadota; class UBA5829; order DTJY01; family DTJY01; genus DASRZD01. The sequence goes on along the minus strand of DASRZD010000107.1, from coordinate 811 downwards.
TCTATTTCCCGGATCTCACCCATGCCTTCGACGGCTTCGCCGAGCAATGCGCCTCGGGCAAGGACAAGTGCGTCCAGCTCCACATGGGCTTCTCGCTCTTCGAGCGGGCATGGAGCATGCGAGGAATGGAAAACCTCTTCATAGACATGATGGAGGCCCCCGACTTCGTGGATGAGCTGCTAGACCGCATCTGCGACTACAACGTCCGCCTGGTGGAGGAGGCGGTCAAGTATGACATAGACGCCGTCCACTTCGGCGACGACTGGGGTTCTCAGCGAGGGATGCTGATGAGCCCGAAGACCTGGGAGCGGTTCCTCATGCCGCGCCTGGCAAGGCAGTACGCCGCCGCCAAGGACGCCGGCAAACTCGTGACCATCCACTCGTGCGGGAAGGTCCAGGAGGTCTTCCCCCGGCTGATCGAGATCGGCCTCGACTGCTTCAACCCGTTCCAGCCCGAGGTGATGGACGTCTATGAGATGAAGCGGATCTACGGCGATCGGCTCAGCTTCTGGGGCGGGATCAGCACCCAGCGGCTGCTTCCCTATGGCACGCCCGATGAGGTCAAGGTTGAGGCAAGGCGGATGATGTCCGAGGTCGGACGTGACGGCGGATACATCCTCGCGCCGGCCCACTCCATCCCGGGCGACGCCCGCCCGGAGAACATCCTGGCGCTGATTGAGGTCGTGAACGAGTGACTGTCCATCCAATCATCGGCCATTGACCATTCGGCTGCTTGCCTATGCTCTCCGCCATGGGCCGGGGATATCCGGGAAACGGTCCCAGGGCGCAGGATAGTGGGTATACCTGGAGA
>DASRZD010000106.1:0-4733 GCA_035686805.1 Armatimonadota bacterium | reverse complement strand
TGCCTATATTCGAAGGAGAGCCGGTCGGCTCCCGAGGAGATTTGGTAATCAGCGAAGTCCTGGATAAGACCATGGTCTTCGACGGCCGATGGAAGCTGGTGATCAACGCTCGGGGCGAGGTCCTCAAGCTCTTCGACGCGGCGAATGATCCCACGGAATCCGTCAACCTTGCTGGCCGCTTGGACATGACTAAGACCGTCGAGTATCTGAAGGGCGAACTCCTGAATTTCCTTCTCCGAACCGCCGACCGCCAGTTCCGCGAGGTCAACGGATGAACTCCGTCGAGCGAGTCCATGCCACATTGAGGCTCGAGCAGCCGGACCGCGTCCCCGTCGCTGAGTTTATCATCGACGAGAAGGTTGCCCGCGCCATCATGCGCGACATGCAGGATATCTATGATTTCATGGATCGAATCGGCCTGGATGCGGTCGGCTGTGGGGCGCTCTTCCGCAGGGATTACCGGGATGACGGCACTTTCGCTGACGAGTGGGGCGTGACCTACGAGCCCAGCGTCGAGGCGGTCGCTCATCCCCTCTCCGGCCCGATCAAGACCCTCGCCGACGCCCGCCAATATGTCCCTCCCGATCCGGATGCTCCCTGGCGCTTGGGCAATCTGCCTGAGATCGTTCGCCGATACAAGGGCCGCCGCGCGATCTGCTTCCATCATCGAGCGGCGTTCATGTGGTCGGCTTACCTCATGGGCCTGGACAACTTGCTCGCCTCGTTCCTCGATCAGCCCGATCTCGCCAACTTCCTCATGGACAAGGTCCTCGATGCGAACATGACCATCGTCCGGAATGCCATCCGTGCGGGCGCGGAAGTCATCATCCTGGGCGATGACTATGCCCACAACACGGGCACGCTCATGAGCCCGGCGCTCTTTCGCGAGTTCATCCGTCCCCGTCTCACGCGCATACTCCACATGATCAAGAATGAGGGCGCTTTCTGCATCAAGCACTCGGACGGGAATATCTACTCCATCCTGGAGGATATCGTCGGCACGGGCTGCGACGGCATCAATCCCATCGAGCCGGGGGCGGGCATGGACCTGGCGACCGTCAAGCGCCTGGTGGGGAACAAGGTCTGCATCACGGGGAATATTGACTGCGCCCACCTGCTCCCTCACGGTACTCCCCAGGAGGTCGAGGCGGCGGTGATTCAAGCCATACACGACGCCGGCAAGGGCGGGGGCTACATCCTCACGAGTTCCAACAGTATTCATAGTTCAGTGACTCCTGCCAATTATGTTGCCATGATCGAGGCAGCGCACCGCCATGGAGTGTACAATGAAGCGATCTGAGATCAACACGGCCATCGAAACTGCCGCGGAATTCTTCGCGCGCATGAACTTCAAGCTCCCGGAGTATGCCTTCTGGCCGGCGGAGAAGTGGCTCGATGCCGGGCCGGAGTTCGATGAGATCCGCGACTGCATGCTCGGCTGGGACGTGACCGACTTCGGCAGCGGCGATTTCAAGCATATCGGGCGGACGCTCTTCACCCTCCGCAACGGCCGGCATGGGAACCCTCGATATCCCAAAGTCTACGCCGAAAAGGTGATCTTCAACCCGGAGGGCCAGCGCGCACCGCTCCACTTCCACCAGTCGAAGATGGAGGACATCATCAATCGAGGCGGCGGAAACATTCTTGTTCAGGTCTGGCAGGCGGGGGCGGATAACAGACCATCGAACGATTCGTTCTCTCTGGCAATCAGCGGCGTCCGAAGGAGGGTCGGCCCGGGCGACACCATCCGCATCGGGCCGGGGGAGAGCATCTGCTTGCCGCCGAAGACGTTCCACCAGTTCTGGGGCGAGGAGGGGACCGGTCCTTCGATCAGCGGTGAGGTGTCGAGCGTCTGCGACGACCGCACCGACAACTACTTTCTGGAGAGGCACGAGCGCTTCCCTGCCATCGAGGAGGACGAGCCCCCGCGCCGCCTCCTCTGCAGCGAGTACCCAAGGAGCGGCTACAATGGACGTCCCGACCTACCTCAAAGGATATGAGGCCCAGTATGCGACCGACCCCCGAGCGGCAGCCATTGCGTGGTTTCGCGATGCGAAGTACGGCCTGTTCCTCCACTACGGCCTCTACTCGCTCCTCGCCCGGCATGAGTGGGTTCAATACCTTGAGAAGATTCCGGTCGCCGAGTATGAGAAGCTGATAGATGACTTCACCGCCGAGGGGTTCGATGCGGACTACATCGCCGACTTCGCCCTTGACTGCGGAATGAAGCACATCAACATCACCACCCGGCATCATGAGTCGTTCTGCCTGTGGGACACTAAGCAGACTCCCTTCAACAGCGTGAATTCCCCTGCCCATCGAGACCTGATCCAAGAACTGGCGGAAGCCTGCCGGAAGCGAGGGCTAGGCCTGTTTTTCTACTACTCCCACGGGCGAGACTGGAAGCATCCTCATGGCCCGAACAACGACGAATGGGGCGGAAGCCCTCGCCCGCATTATGATCCTCCCGATCCGGCCTACGCTTATGGCAAGGAGCACAACCTGCAGATCTACGTTGACTTCATGTCCGCCCAGATCAGGGAGCTGCTGACGAACTACGGCCCGGTCGCAGGCATCTGGCTCGATGGCCTTGCGATTCCCAGATCAGGCGATCACACGGAGTTCAGGGTGGTTGAACTCTATGACATGATCCGAAGCCTCCAGCCTCAGACCCTCATCTCCTACAAGGAGGGCCTCCTGGGGGCAGAGGACTTCCGTGCCCCGGAGTACAAGGCTACCGAAGCGACCGATAAGCCCATCGAGATCTGCACGACGATCTACCCGGGGAAGGTTTGGGGATATGCCGCTCATTTGGCCGGGCAGCATAAGTCGGCGGACGAGGTTTGGGATATCCTCCGCAATGCCCGCGAGCGAGGGTGCAATCTGCTCCTGAACACCGGTCCTCGTCCCGACGGTAGCATTGACCCCGAGGATGAAGCCATCCTCCGGGCCGTCGGCGCCCGCCTCCGCCAAGAGGGCTTTCCAGGCGAACAAACATTACTCCCACGGAAACGCAGGCGCGGTGACGTGCGTGAGCGCGCTGATGAGGACCCAGATCACCGCCATCCCGAATTCCCCCAGAATCATCCCGATGAACCAGGGCTTCGCTCGGGTGTAGAGCCTCATGCCGCCATAACGCAGGATCAGCCCCTTGATGATCCACGTGAGCAGGCATGAGAACCAGAAGACGCTCACTGCCCATCATACGCAAAGCGCGTACCCCAGCGGATAGAACGGCCACCAGTAGAACATCGTCCGCATGTATGACAGGAATATCGTGAACAGCACCCCGACTCCGAAGAACACCGGCGCATCCCAGGTTGCCTTCGTCGAGCCGAGCATCTGGGCCTGATACTCCTTGAACGGCGCAACGTTCAGCCCGTCGTAGACCGCCGGGTACAACGTGATTCCACCGCGAGTGTAAGGTATCCACAGTTGGATCACCCCCGCCAACACCATCGCCGCCAAGAACGCTCCTACGCACTTTGGAACTCTGGCGTATGAGATCGTCTCGGATGTGGATAACGGCAAGATAACTGCCACCATCCAGATACCGAATCGCAGTCCGGCCAAGAACGTCATTCTGCGATTTCGCCACCCCCAGGCGAAGTCAATAAGGGGCGTGACGGTCAACGGCCAGCAGTGGAAGAGATTCAACCCAGGCAAAGAGGTCATCGAGCTCAAGGAATCGACTGGGAAGGCGGTCGTTGTCGCCCGTTACGGACCTTGAACTGGAGACTCTTGCCAAGCGACCGATGGATTGCTGGCTACCCGGACAAGAGAACACGCAGGAAACTCTGTCTGTATGGGAAGAAGGTCAAGCTCGACTTCCACTGGGCGGACAACATCCAGAGGCCCGATGATATCATCGAGTTCTCGGTCAGCGGCGATAGTGCCCCGGACAGGCGGTTCAACTACCACTTCGAACAGAAGTAACCCGAGACGCGAACACATATCGGCCCGATCCCGTCTCGAAGACCGCCCGGCCGGCCTCCGTCCGCAGGAATTCCACGCCAACAGCGCCTTTTGCGAGCCTGCCGCTCTCCAGGATTCTTTCGGGGTCATCGGCAGGCACATAGACTGTGGCCGTCGTATTTGCCGGGACCTCGATCCGCCACTCAAACGATCCCTTCTCCATGTTCCAGTCGCTCACGATCTTGCCGTACATGGACTTATGGTACGCCTTAGCGGACGTCAGGTCCCCCGTAACTCGGGGGCGCATGATTGTATGCTTGAAGCCTGGGCAAGCCTCGTCCGGCGCTATGCCGGCAACATACTCGTGCAACCAGGTGCAGAGATCCCCGATCTGCATCACGTGGTTGCCTGAATTCATCAATGGGTCACCATGATCGCCGTTCCACAGCTCCCAGACGGTAGTCGCGCCTTGCTCCACCATGTAACCCCAACTCGGGTAGCTCGTTTGTACGGCCAGCTTGTAGGCGATATCAGGCCTTCCGTTGTCCGAGAGCACTCGCATGAGCCACTGGGAGCCAATCATGCCCGTGCCGATGTGACAATCGCTCTTGGCCAGTATGTTCTCGACCAGGTTGGCGAAGACCCGATCTCTCTCATCGTCTGGAACCAGGCCGTACGCCAGTGGGAGGACGCTCGATGTTTGAGTGCCGTTGTCGTAGACGTCGGTCATGGAATTGAAGAACTTGGCGTTGAACGCGACCCTCACGTGGTCGGCCAGATCGTTATACCTGGTGGCGTCATCGTTCCTGCCCAGGAGC
>DASRZD010000105.1:0-3757 GCA_035686805.1 Armatimonadota bacterium | reverse complement strand
TATGGGCAGACCGATCATGCCCGTGGCGGGAGTCCAGACGAATGCCCGCAGGAAGCCGGAGTAGTCCTGCGCCGAGCCCGCGACCAGGCCCATATTGTTGACTGTATACGCGGTGCTGTTCGTTCCTCCGAGCGTGCCGAGGTCGAAACACCCATCCGCCGGTGTGGCAAGGAATGCGTGAAATCCATTGCCGCTGACCGTGCTCATGCCGACGACCCAGCCGGCATCATTGACGTCGCACGCCCGGCTTATCATCCCGCCGAGTGTGCCCAGGTCAACTGAGAGTCCGTCGGGATCTCTCAGATAGGCGTGACGGAAGCCGGTATCACTCATGTCCCAGCCGGCCACTTGGCCCGCGCTGTTCATCCCTATCCTGTACGCATGTCCGCTGTCCGCCAAAGCGCCGAGGTCTATGATCTGGTACTTGTCGGGCAAGGCGGCAGAAGTCGTCACAACAGTAAGGCAAAGCAAAGCGACGAATAAGCAATGGATAAAAGTCTTCATCGTGTCCCTCCTCCAGCTACAAGTCCCCTATATATTGTTCCGAGGGTTGGCCGGAAAGCCAATGCCTGTTTCGGGGAAATGGCGGCATTTGGGCGAAAAACAGGCAGGAATGCGGAGGGCGGAGGGTTTTAGGTTTTCGGTTCTAGGTTGTGGGGTGGGTGGGAGGTGTCAGGTGTTGGGCCAATACTCCCACACCCCCATACTCCCACACTCCCATACTCAGGCTCCTGCCTTCTCGTACACCGGGGACATGGCTCGGAGGCGGGAGACGATGCCGGGGAGGACCTCCAGCACGCGGTCAATGTCCTCGTCGGTCGTGTCTTTGCCCAGGGTCAATCTGAGTGAGCCATGCGCAAGCTCATGCGGGAGGCCCATCGCCAGGAGCACGTGCGATGCCGCGAGCGAGCCCGAAGTACATGCCGAGCCGCTCGAGACGCAGATCCCCAGCATGTCCAGCATAAGGATCATTGACTCGCCCTCCGCGCCCTCGATGCTGACGTTCACATTGTTCGGGAGGCGGAGGGACGGATGGCCGTTCAGGCGGGTATCGGGAATCGCAAGGATTCCGGCGATCAACCGATCACGGAGGGCAATCTCCCTCGCCGATTCCTCAGCCATGGTCGCCTGAGCGATCTCGGCGGCCTTCCCGAGGCCCACGATCCCGGGGACGTTGTGCGTGCCGGCACGCTTGCTGCTCTCCTGACCGCCGCCGTGGATGTAAGGAAGTATGCGCGTGCCTTTTCGGATGTAGAGCGCGCCGATCCCTTTCGGCGCATAGAGCTTATGACCGGAAAGGGAAAGCAGGTCAACGTTCAGTGCGCTCACGTCAATCGGGATCTTGCCCACGGACTGGGTGGCGTCGGTATGGAAGACGATCCCCCCCTCACGAGCGATTGCCCCGATCTCGGCTATGGGCTCGATGACCCCAACCTCGTTGTTCGAGTGCATGATGGTTATGAGGACAGTCTGATCGGTTATTGCCCGGCGGACATCCTCGGGATTCACGAGGCCGTCACCGTCAACCGGAATAAGCGTGATCTCGTATCCCCGGCGCTTGAGGAACTCGCACGTGCCCAGGACTGCGTGATGCTCGATTGTCGAGGTGATGATGTGCTTCCCCTTCGACTCGGTGGCGGAGGCGATGCCCATGATCGCCCAGTTGTCCGACTCGGTCGCTCCGGCGGTGAAGTAGATCTCGCTGGGATCAGCGCCGATGAGAGCAGCGACCTTCTCACGGGCGTCCTCAACCGCCGCCCGAGCCTCCCGCCCAAAGGCGTAGAGGGTCGAGGGGTTGGCGTACTGGGTCGTGAGATACGGCATCATGGCCTCCAGGACATCCGGGTGAACGGGCGTCGTGGCGGCGTGGTCGAGATAGATCAGGTTGTTCATGGAATCCTCCGGATATGGGACTTATGGGTCATATGGGACCTATGTGCGATCAATGTCTTCTCCTGCCAGTGCAAGTTGAAGCTGGTTTACGATGCAGTCCCTGTGATGCTCGATGCCGCATCGGAGGCAGGCCTCGTTCGGCGTGCGCTCGAGTTTCAGGGCGGCCTCGATGAACCGCTCCAGCGACCGAACGAACTGCTCCCGATCGGACTGCTCCATCAGGCTCAGGATCTTTGACAGGCGGTCGGTTCGCTCGGACTCGATTTGATTGAGCAGGCTCTCTCCATACGAGGTGAGGGAGACCTCGGCCTGGCGGCGGTCGCTCTTGCCGGGCTCGCGAATCACCAGGCCCTTCCTGAGCATGCGGTCAACGAGCATTGTGGCCGCGGGCTGACTCACCGAAAGCCCCTCGGCCAGGCTGCCGATGCTGCACGAACCGTGCAGAGAGACATGCTTCAACGCCTGGAACTGCGGCATGGTTATCTCTTCCGCAATGGCGGGCGTCATCAGATCGAGCATGATCTTGGTAAAGACATCGGAAACATGTTCAGTTTCGGTCAGCAGTTCGGTATCATTCATCGGATTGCATAACGCATAACGGCATTATCATATAATTCGATTATATATTACCCAAATCGGTCTGATAAGTCAAACATTCCTGGCCGATATTTGTAAAATAACCGCCAGGAATGTAGAATGGCGCTATGAGACTAGACGAGTTAGCGAGAGTTCATTTGGCGGAATTGCCGACGGCGCTCGAGGATGCGCCGAGGCTTGCAAAGGCGATCGGGGTCGAGCGGCTGCTGGTCAAGCGCGATGACCTGACCGGTCTTGCGCTGGGAGGGAATAAGGCTCGCAAGCTGGAGTTCCTGATGGCCGAGGCTCAGGCGAAGGGCGCGGATATCGTCCTCACGTGTGGAGGAGGACAATCAAATCACGCCCGAATGACTGCGGCCGCGGCACGGAAGCTGGGCATGGATGTCATCCTGTTCCTTGACGACCCCATGCCGCCGGTGTTCGGGGGCAACCTGCTGCTGGACGTCATCCTGGGGGCGGAGATTCGGTTCCTGGGATGCGTCACTTACCCCGAGGTGGAGGAAGCAATGGCTGAGGCGGCCGCCAAGCTCACCTCGCAGGGTCGGACGCCCTACGTGATACCGGTCGGCGGCTCGACGGCAGTTGGGGCGATGGGATATGTGACCGGGATTCGAGAGGCTGCAGAGCAATTGAAGGCGCTCGGCGCGGAGAATGCCGACATCGTGATGGCGCTCGGATCGGCAGGAACGGCAGGCGGGACTCTACTGGGCTGCGACCTGTGCCTACCCGATGCGAACGTGATCGGTATCTCGGTCAGCCGGCCTGCGGACAAGGCGTTTGTGCGAGCCGAGTTGATCGCCGACGAAGCGGCGGAGATGATCGGCGTCGGGACGCCTGATCCATCTCGGCTGAGGGTATATGACGAGTATATCGGCGAGGGATACGCCATCCCAACCGAGGAGGGCATCGAGGCCATCCTGATGGCGGCTCGGACTGAGGGGCTAATCCTCGATCCGGTGTATACCGGGAAGGCGATGGCGGGGCTGATTGACCTTACCCGGAAGAAGGAGATCGGTCGAGGGCGGCCGGTGCTATTCTGGCATACCGGCGGAGCGGGAGGGCTGTTTGCGTGCGAGGGATTGTTCAGGGATGAGGCAAAGCGGTTGGCCAAAATGGGGTAATGGGATGGTGGGTAAGTGGGGTGATGGGATCCCAATACCCCAATACTACATTTCCCCACCACCGCTGATCTACATAACAAGGGCAGAGGATAGATCATGAGACTGTCTAATATCATCGGTATTCTAGAGGCCATTGCTCCGCCGGA
>DASRZD010000104.1:0-4211 GCA_035686805.1 Armatimonadota bacterium | reverse complement strand
CAAAGAAATAGTGTGATCACCATACTGGGTCTCGGACCCTTGGGAATTGATCAGATGTCGATGGGTGCATACCGGGCTCTCCGGTCTGCGCCCATTGTTTTTATGCGGACGATCCGGCACCCGGCTGTGGATGAGCTCGCGGCTGAGGGGATAACGATGGAGTCGTTTGATTCCATCTACGAGTCTGCGGATTCATTCGAACACGTGTATGAGCGGATCACCCGGCGGGTACTGGAGGAAGCAGAGCGCAGGGAGGTGGTCTATGCCGTTCCAGGCCATCCGCTGGTGGGAGAGGCATCGGTGAGGCTGCTGATAGAAGAGGCCCGGAAGAACGGCATCGAGTATCGGGTGATCGGATCTGAAAGCTTCATCGAGGCTTCACTGGAGGCGTTGGGGATCGGGATTGATGAGGGAATCAAGATCATTGACGCGCTCTCTCTGGATTCGGTCTCGCCGGATACGGATATCGGCAATCTGATCTACCAGGTCTATGACCGGCATGTGGCCTCGGAGACGAAGCTGAAGTTGATGGAGGACTATCCGGACGACTTCGAGATCATGGTGGTTTCCGGAGCAGGTGGACCGGAGCAGAGGGTCGAAACCATCCCCTTGTATCAGCTCGATCGCTGTGAATGCAACCATCTGACGACTGTCTATCTTCCCAGGAGTTCACTGTGAGCGAAACCGGACAAGCATTTGAGAAACTGATCGAGATCATGGCAGGGCTGAGAGGCCCTGACGGATGTCCCTGGGACCGCCAGCAGACCCATGAGTCGCTCAAGAAGTATCTCCTGGAGGAGACCTACGAGACCATCGAGGCCATAGATTCGGGTGACATGGGCGAGCTTTGCGAGGAGCTTGGCGACCTCATGCTCCAGATCGCGTTCCATGCCCAGCTTGCCCGCGAGCGGGGGGATTTCGAGATCAAGGATTCTCTGGACAGCATCAACGAGAAGCTCCTCAGGCGACATCCCCACGTCTTCGGCGAGACTGAAGTGGCAAGCGCGGAGGAGGTCATTCATCAGTGGGACCGCATCAAGATGGATGAGAAAGGCATGGAAACCCGCGCATCCATCCTCGACGGCGTCCCGAAGACCCTTCCTGCCCTCGCTCGGGCGATGGAGATATCGAAAAGAGCGGCCCGGGCGGGATTCGAGTGGCCGAGCCTCGACGCCGTGTTTGCCAAACTCGAAGAAGAAGTCGGTGAACTCAAAGATGAACTGCATCAGCGCGACACAAGGCGCATCGCCGAGGAGATCGGCGACCTCCTTTTCACCATAGTAAACGTCGCCCGATGGACGAAGGTTGACCCCGAGGACGCACTCCGAACCATGATCGAGCGGTTCAACGCCAGATTCGTCCAGATCGAGGAAGCTGCTCGGGCCGGTGGGCGGTCGCTGGAGGATCTGTCCATGGAAGAGATGGATGCGGTTTGGGACCGGGCAAAGCAGGAAGGTGAGGCAGCCAGTGCAGAGTAACGAATGGCAGACATTCTTTGATGGACATGCCCCGGTATACATGGAAAACGTGTTTACCAGAAACACCCAGGAGGAGATCGAGTTCTTGTTGGCCGAGCTTGATCTCCCGGCGGGTGGCAGGATTCTGGACGTCGGCTGCGGCACCGGTCGGCACGCGGTCGAGCTGGCACGTCGAGGGTATGTTGTGACCGGCATTGACATCTCCGCGGGCATGCTCAGGGAAGCGTCTCAGGCGGCCGAGGAAGCGGGGGTGCCCCTGGAGTTGATCCAGGCGGATGCCAGCCGGTTCTCGACCGATAAGACCTTTGACGCGGCGATTTGTCTCTGCGAAGGAGCATTCGGCCTGTTGGGCTCAGGAGATGATCCTCTGGAACATGACCAGGCGATCTTGGAGAACGTGTTCGGGGCTCTGAAGCCTGGGGGACGATTCATACTGACTGTTCTGAGCGCCCTCAGCATGATGAGGCGGTGTACCCCTGAGCAAATCGCGAAGGGCTGTTTCGATGCCCAGACCCTCACAATGACTCAGACAATTGCTGTCGAGACGGCGGAAGGCGTTCGGGAGGTAGAGGTGCGAGAGCGAGGGTATACCATCCCTGAGTTGAGGCTAAGTCTGCGCCTTGCCGGCTTTGAAGTGGATTACATTGGCGGGGGGACGGCGGGCAACTGGGGTAGACGCCCCTTGGAGACAGACGAATACGAGATAATGGCAATTGCTCGCAAGCCAATATAGAGCCGATAGAGAAACGACAGTCGGTTTGGGACCGGGCAAAGCAGGAAAAGTAGCAGGTGGTTCGAAATTCATCGTTCACGGTTTACTGGTTCGGAGAACGCTGAACCAAGAACGAGGAACGAACCTGTTGCAAGGCGATGAAATACGTGCTAAACTATTCGCTGGTTCCCTACCATGGATTAACCTTTGCTAGTAGGGACAGATCAGCAAGTAGCGGTCGAAGCATCCCGAGTCATGGGATGCTTCGACCATGAAGGAGGCAACGTAAGAATGACCAACAACAAGCGCGTGTACCTCTTCCGAGAGGGCAACGCGAAAATGAGGGACCTGCTTGGCGGCAAGGGGGCAAACCTGTGTGAGATGACCAATATCGGCCTGCCCGTCCCTCCGGGGTTCATCATCACAACTGAAACCTGCAACGAGTACCTGAAGCTCGGCAGGCTCCCGGACGGCCTTTGGGAGGATGTGCTGGCGGCGCTTACCGATGTCGAGAAGGACATGGGCAAGAAGCTGGGTGACATCGCCAATCCGCTCCTTGTCTCGGTCCGCTCAGGCGCGAAGTTCTCAATGCCCGGCATGATGGACACAGTCCTCAATCTCGGCCTGAACGAGGACACTCTTCAGGGGATCGTGCAACAGACCGGCAACGAGCGATTCGCCTACGATGCATACCGCCGGTTTGTGATGATGTTCTCCGATATCGTCATGTCTGACGAGTATCCCAAGCTCAAGAAGGACAATTTCGAAAAGATCTTCAGCCAGCTAAAGAGCCAGTTGGGCGTGACCCTGGATACCGAGGTTGACGCCGCCGGGCTCAGGGACGTGGTTCAGCAGTTCAAGGCATACTTCAAGAGCGTAACGGGCAATGACTTCCCCACCGATCCAATCGAGCAAATGAGGCTGGCAACCATCGCCGTCTTTAGGAGCTGGAATAACCCGCGAGCAATCATCTATAGAAATCGCGAGAAGATCGCCCACGACCTGGGGACTGCAGTCAGTATCCAGACAATGGTCTTCGGCAACATGGGCGAAGACTCCGGAACCGGCGTGGCGTTCACCCGAAACCCGGCGACCGGCGAGAACAAGCTTTTCGGCGAGTTCCTGAAGAACGCCCAGGGCGAGGACGTCGTTGCAGGCGTGAGGACTCCCGAGCCGATCGAGCAGCTCGAGCAGGAGTTCCCGAACGTCTACGGGCAGTTTGCCGAGATCGCTCAGAAACTCGAAGATCACTACCGGGACATGCAGGACATCGAGTTCACCATCGAGCGTGGAAGGCTCTTCATCCTGCAGTGTCGCTCCGGTAAGCGAACGGGCGTGGCGGCGGTGAAGATGGCTGTTGACATGGTGAACGAAGGCCTTATAACCAAGGAAGACGCCCTCCTGCGAGTCCCGCCTGAGGCGCTGGAGCAACTGCTCAATCCGAGGATCAAGAGCACGGGCGGCGTGAAGCCGTTTGCTCGCGGGCTGAACGCCGGCCCTGGAGGCGCATCGGGGCATGTGGCCCTCGACTCCAAGACCGCGATCAAGATGGCGGAGACCGGCAAGAAGGTCATCCTCGTCCGCGAAGAGACCAACCCCGATGATCTCGGCGGAATGCTCGCATCGGTCGGCGTATTGACCTCGCGAGGCGGCCGGACAAGCCACGCAGCCCTCGTTGCCCGCCAGTACGGCATCCCGACGATCTGCGGATGCTCGGCCCTGAGGATCAATGACGAGGAGAGGCTCTTCACTGCGAACGGCGTCACCGTCAAGGAAGGCGATGTCATCACCATTGACGGCACCCTCGGCGAGGTCTACAACGTGAAGCTCGATACCGAGCCTGCGACCGTCACCGGCGACTTCGGCACGTTCATGGCATGGACGGACGAGTACCGGACAATGGGAGTCCGCGCGAATGCGGATACGCCAGAGCATGCAGCGGATGCGGTTGCCCTCGGGGCAGAGGGGATCGGCCTCGCCCGAACTGAGCATATGTTCCTGGGTTCGGATCGCGTGCCCCT
>DASRZD010000103.1:0-7487 GCA_035686805.1 Armatimonadota bacterium | reverse complement strand
GCGGGAGGATGGGCGGACGCCATTGTCATCAATCCTGGGGCTTACACTCATTACAGCATCGCCATGCGAGATGCCATCGCCGCCGTGAAAGTGCCCACCATCGAGGTCCATCTTTCCAATATCTATGCTCGGGAGGAGTTCCGCCACGAGTCAGTGATTGCCCCGGTTTGCGTGGGGCAGATCAGCGGCTTCGGCGCGGATAGCTATCTTCTGGGGCTAGAAGCCGCAAAGTATACAGTGAACAGTAAACAGTGACCCACCGTCGCTGAAGCTATGGCGGGCAAGACAGTGAACAGTAGAGTTGAGAAGCTGAGGACGGAGAGTTCCAGCCAGGGGCTGGACGGATTTCTCGTCACGGACATGCTGAACGTCCGCTATGTCAGCGGGTTCACAGGCTCATATGCGGCGGTCCTGGTCACCAGGGATACCGCATATCTGCTGACCGATTCCAGATATACCCTCCAGGCGACGGAGGAGTCGCCGGACTTCCGACTGGAGACCATCGAGAATCGCTGGACCGGTCCGATGAAAGCCTTGATCGAGCGCCTGCATCTGAAGAATGTCGGCTTTGAGGGACACTCGCTCAGCCATCGGGATTGGACCGAATTGGGTAGGCTAAACCTGACCGACGCCGACGATCCCATCGGCCGATTGAGATGGGTCAAGGATGAGTCCGAGTTGGCCGCGATTCGTGAGGCCGTGAAGATTGCCGACCTGGCATACGAGCATATCAGCGCGTTCCTGGAACTCGGCATGGCCGAGCGGGAGGTCGCGACTGAGCTTGATTGCTTGATAAGGAAGGCCGGCGCGGAGAGGGAGGCGTTCGACCCACTGGTTGCCACCGGGCCGAGATCGGCGCTTCCACATGGCAAGCCAACCGAGCGGAAGATTTCGGAGGGGGAGCTGGTCCTCCTGGACTTCGGCGCGAAGTGGCATGGCTACCACTCGGATATCACGAGAACCGTCGTCCTCGGGAAGGCCGACTCTAAGCAGCAGGAGATCTATGATATCGTCCTCGAGGCACAGCACGCCGGGATTGCCGCCATTCGACCGGGAATCGCCGGTGGAGAAGTTGATGCCGCCGCCCGAAAGGTGATCGTGGATGCGGGATACGGCGAGTATTTCGGCCACGGCCTTGGGCACGGCCTGGGACTGGATGTCCATGACGGTCGAATGCTGGCAAAGAGCAGCGAGATCTTCCTGGAGGCAGGCATGGTCGTCACGGTGGAGCCGGGGATCTACATCCCTGAGTGGGGCGGCATCAGGATCGAGGATGATGTGCTGGTGACCGAATCGGGCAGCGAGGTGCTCACAACTTCTCCAAGGAAGCTGAGTCTGGAAAGGAGCGATTGATGTACAAGCAAATCCTTATTCCGTTGGATGGATCGGAGCTCGCGGAGGGCGCAATCTCACACGCGATGGAGATAGCGAAGGCCTTCAAGGCAAAGGTGACTCTGTTGTCCGTAGTCGAGCCTGTCGCCGTCTACCCTCAGCCGGGCGCAGTCGGCCCGGTCGTGAGCGTTTCCATGGACGTGCAGGACGAGGTCGGGAAGGTTGCCGAATACCTGGATGGCGTGGCCGATAAGCTGCGTCAGGAAGGGATTGACGTCCTGAGGGTCGTAAGGGAAGGGGATCCTGCCGGCCAGATAGTTGACTATGCACATCTCAATCAAGTTGATCTCATTGTCATGTCCACGCACGGCAGATCGGGAATCCAGCGGCTGGTCTATGGAAGCGTTGCCGAGCATGTGCTCCACCATGCCACAGTTCCCATACTGCTCGTTCGAGTGATAACCAAGGACTAGTATGCTTCATGACTCCTGACCAGACTACGCAGGCGATACTCTACGTCATAGTGGTGCTCATCTTTGCCAAGCTATTCGGCGAATTTGCTGAGCGCCTAAAGCAGCCTGCAGTCCTGGGCGAGTTGATAGCCGGCGTGATACTCGGCGGCAGCGTCCTCGGATGGATCAGAATTAACACCGGCCACTCCCTCCCGCCCCAACTCGCGGTCCTGACCTTCCTCGCGGAATTGGGAGTCATTCTGCTCCTGTTCGAGGTAGGCCTGGATAGCGACCTGGAGGAGTTCCTCAGGGTGGGGCCATCCGCATTTCTAGTGGCGACCATTGGTGTGATCGGCCCATTCGCAGCGGGGTATCTGGTCTCATCGCTGGTCTTCCACGTATCCACAATAGTCTCCGTATTCATCGGCGCAACGCTCACCGCTACCAGCGTCGGAATCACCGCCAGAACCCTCTCCGACCTGAATCAGCTTCATACGAAGGAAGCGAAGATCATCCTGGGGGCGGCGGTCATAGATGATGTCCTTGGGCTGATCATTCTCGCGGTCGTGAGCGGCATGGTATCCAGCAGCAGCGGTAGCATTTCATTGTGGGAGATTGGGAAGACTGCTCTACTGGCGGTCGTATTTTTGCTTAGCGCCATTATCATCGGCATCAGGATTACGCCGTTCCTGCTGAAAGTGGCCAAGAGCCTCTATACCCGAGGAATGATCACAATCAGCGCCTTCTTGTTCTGTCTTGCCCTGAGTTGGATTGCGCACGAGATCCATCTTGCGACCATCGTCGGCGCATTCGCCGCGGGACTTATTCTTGCCAAGACCGAGGATCAGGCGCATATCAGGCACCGAATCGAGCCGGTCGCCGATATCTTCATCCCCATATTCTTCGTCATGCTCGGCCTTTCGGTGAACATCGCCTACTTCAACCCCTTCAACCCCGAAGCTCGAAGCGCTCTGAGCCTCACCGGAACTCTTATCCTGGTGGCAATCGTCATGAAGGTGATCTCAGGGTTGGGAGTTCTTGGGAGGGGGGTGAAGAAGCTGGTCGTGGGAGTCGGCATGATCCCTCGTGGGGAAGTCGGCCTCATCTTTGCCAGCCTGGGCCTCAGCAGGGGGATTATTACCGTTGATGAGTACGCGGGAATAATCGCCGTGATCATCGTAACTACGTTCATCACACCTCCTCTGCTGAAGGCCGTGTTCTCCTTCCACCGCCGAAGTACTGCATAGTTGACGCAAACATGAATAAATAGTGAACGCACGGTGAAATAGGGTTGACAAATCCTGCAAAGTGTGAGATACTATACGTGTAAGGACTGAGCGGCCCGGCATGCTCCTCGGGACCTAGCAGTGCGGGCGCATGGAAGGGAAGTGGACACAATGCGCCGAATCTGCATACTGCTGATAGGCTTTATGCTCCCCACAATACTCGCAATGGCGGCTGACGACGTCGCCTATACCAAGCGCTGGGTACAGGGAGTGCCCGTCCACGTGGTGACGGCCAACCTGAACAGCGCCAATGTGAAGGTCAGCCCGGCCATCGCACGCCATGGTATCGGCACTTCGGAGGGATTCGGCTCGATGCTCTCCCGCCTGAAACCAGCCGCGGCCATCACCGGAACTTACTTCTGCGTCCGAAGCCTTGTTCCGACCGGCCACATCGCCATAGACAGCAAGCTGATCAATACCGGCAGCGTGGGAAGTCCGGTCTGCTTCGGAACGGGCAACACTGTCGAGTTCAAGTCCTACAAGTCTCCGACCCCCAATCCCGGCACATACGAGTCGGTGCTGGCTAGCGGACCTCGTCTGGTGAAGAATGGCGTGGTCGCGCTGTCCCCATGGGCCGAGGGCTTCCATGACGGTCATCTCTATCGGCCCGCTCAGAGATCGGCGCTGGGGATCACGAAGTACAACAAGCTGCTGCTGGTAACCGTCAACCGCCCGATCTACATGAGCAAGATGGCGAAGATCATGCGCGAACTGGGAGCAAAGGATGCGGTCAACCTCGACGGAGGAAGCTCGACCGCCCTCTTCTGCGACGGCCACACATACAGCCATCCCGGGCGAAGGATGACCAACCTCATCGTCGTCTATGAGTCGCCGAAATTGTTCGCCAGGGCTAAGTCGCAGCTCGCGCCGGCGCCCGTCATCGCCGCGACCCAGTCGAAATCGTAATCCTGCTTATCGGGTTCTTCTTCTCCTCAGGGCCAATCCCCCCAGCCCGATCAATCCCCCCGCCAGGGCGAGGAGGGAGGAGGGTTCGGGGATGGGCAGGAATTCTGGACTTGCCGCGACGTAGTCCCAGTACGATTCGCTCGTTGGCGCGTATCCAATTGCGCCGAAGTACATGGACCCCTGGCCTCCGACGTGGGTCGTCCCAACCGTAAGAAGGTTACCATCCAGCCAGACGTACGAGTTTCCCTGGGAGTCAGTCGCCACCCTCACAGTCCGGTAATGCGAGAGGTCGGCAGGGAACGACAACCACGACTGCTCCTGCCAGTCAAACTGGACCGAGATTTGGCTCGGAGTGAACGCCAGCAGAGTCGAAAAACTGAGATTGGACACTAGCATCTGCACCGTATCAGTTTCACTGGCGCCTGCCACCATCAACCTCGCCTCGCTGGTTATCGGTTGCCCCTTGGCGGAAACGGTCTTTCGAAAGTAAGCGCTGGCATCAGTACGGTTGTCCAAGATCCTCAGCGCGTTTCCGTCGGTGCTGCATTCGGAGATGTCGTTACCTCCAAGACTCCAACCTTCGTCTGTAGGCAGTTGACTGCCGTCATAAAAGGTATCCCAGGCGTTGGCAGCGGATGCAAAGCTTACCAGCAAGACTGTTGTGATTATGAATACGAGCGATGAAACCTTCATGACATACCCTCCGTTTCCATCAGTGTGACGTGCTTAGTAGCCAAGTATCCTGCTCCTCAGTCTCGTGAACGGATACTTGTCCTCCATCTGACCGGCAACCCGGTCACAGGGGTCGAATTCCCCATCATTGACCAGGAAATCCTCATAGCAGGAATCCCATTGATGCTGGTCTTCCCATAGCGACACGTAGACGGCGCACCCAGAGTCCTCCAGCTCATCCCGTACCTCATCCTCAGTAAGCGTGCTCTTGCCTGAGCCATCGTCCTTGTAATGATAGTCGTAGTCTGTGATCAAAACGATGTATTTGTTTGGATTGCCGGAGGCGGAATTGTCATTCATGTCCTCAGCCGCAAGGTGCAAGGCGTCCAGTTGCAGCTCGGTGAAGTCCCCACCGTAGGGGGAATAACCGTTGTGCACCCAGCCCGAAATGAGGTCGGCTATGTCTGTGAAATCGCTGAGCGAAGATAACTGCGACGATCCCTCCGGTTGACCTGGGGCACCTGACAGTATTTCCTCTCTGCTGGGAAGGTAGTCGCCGGGTTCGTTAAACTTGACTCCGCCAATCTTGAGCGGGACGCCCGCTGCGCCCAGGTCATTCAAGAGTTTCGCAACGCTTGAGGTAGCTCTGTGCTCTCCGCCTAGGTCAGCCATGCTCCCAGTCGAATCTATGCAGAAGAATATCTCCACCGGCTGACCGGGGGCATAGAAGTGAACAACCGCAGACCGATCTATTTCACCACCACAGCCGTTTTCGACTTGGGCAGTCACCGTTACATTTCCAGGGGTATCTCGCGTTACTACAGCGGTGACATTCCCACTCACGTCTGTTTCCCCACATCCGCTGGTCGGGTCCAACCCGTTTATCTGCGTGATAGTACCACCAACTACCAAGAAGCAGACAGTGACTCCCGAAATGCCGTGGTTATGCCAATTGTCCAAGTGGGCTGTAACGACGGCCGTCTGACCAGGCGTCACGTAGGGCGGACTGACGGACAGCGTTAGATGATACCAGGTGCATCCGGTTACCTCATCAGCGCCGATATCAATGACGCCGTCTTGTACCCTGTACTCGCCGTCTATATCAGGTATATCCAGGTCAGCGTAATCGTTATTCCCGGCATCCTTGCATGGCGAGGAAGAGGTGAGATGGTAGTCATCCACGAACGAAGGAGGGTCTGGTATATCAGTATCATGCGCCAGTTCCTC
This sequence comes from Armatimonadota bacterium, assembly GCA_035686805.1. Lineage (GTDB taxonomy): Bacteria > Armatimonadota > UBA5829 > DTJY01 > DTJY01 > DASRZD01. The sequence goes on along the minus strand of DASRZD010000103.1, from coordinate 1,612 downwards.
AGGGTAGTAATCATTCGGGTTCGTCTCAGGGTTATTGCAGACATCATTATTTGCCAGCAGCGTACTTGAATCGCCATAGACCCCAGCCTGGTTGAAGGCTATGATATTGTTAGCGACAGTCGTAGATGCGCCAGATAAATAGACAGCATAGACCCCTCCCCCACCAGCGTTATCTGCAATTGTGTTGCTTGCTATGATGGCCGGCGAGTCCGAGTAGATGGCACTCCCAGAGAACTGGGCGGCATTCTGGTCGATCTGGTTGTTGATGATAGATACGTAAGGGCACGACTGACAGCAGATTCCGCCCCCGACCGTGGAGGAAGTGTTCCCCCGAATGATATTCCCCTGTATTTTCGCTGAAGAAGCATAGCAGTAGATCCCGCCGCCGGAAACACTTTCACCTGTCCCTTGGTTAGACGTTATGGTGTTGTTGGATATGGTAGGCGACGAATTCGTGCAATCCACTCCGCCAGCGTACTGACCAAGGCCATTGGTTATGGTGAATCCGTCAACTATGGTGTCGGAACCTGCACCTTCGGGTGAGGTCACAACCGTTTCTGACGTTTCTGAGCCACCACCATCAAGGATCGTCTCGTTCTCTCTCCAATCCCTGTCCTCTCTATGCGATTCAGTGCCATCGAATCCGCCATACAACCCCACGCCGGACTTGAGGGTGATGTTCTCCTCATATGGGTGATCGCTGTCGCCGGCAACCCAGATCTCGCCGCCCGCCGTCGCTGCCAAGAGTGCACCCAGGGTCCCACTGAGGTGCTCCTTTGCCAGAGCCCAGCTCAGTCCACTATTGGTATCACTGCCATCGGTCTTTACGTAAATAATCGTGCGGAACTGCACCTGGATACTGGCTGTCTGGCCTTCACATGTGGCGGTAATTGTTGCGACGCCCGGGGTCGCGGAGGCGGTGAGAATGTCCGCTGCAGATCCTGCATCATCCGTTGAGACCTGGGAAGCATTCAAGGTCCCGAGGCTGGTAGAAAGGCTTACGTTCTTGCCTGACAGTGGCACACCCTCCCGATCTGCAGTATATACGGTGATCGTAGAGGTGCTTATGCCATCCGGCGGTATTCTGGTGGGATTTGCGTCCAGCCCAAGGGTAATACCCCCTTGGCCCTCAAGTACGAAAGTAGGCGTGGCCGTGTTATCGGCAATGACCGTCACAAGTTGCGACTTGGACTTGTAGCCTTGTGCACTCGCAGTGACGAGGTAGTCCCCTACCGGCAAGTCCTCTATGAGGGCGGTCCCGTTTGGCTCAGTGCTGAGCGCCGAGCCGTACTTGCAATAGACCCGTGCGCCGATGAGGGGATTCTGGGAAGCGTCGGTGACAGTGGCGAGGATGCCCCCGCGAGGAGTATCAGGGGCTATCTGCCCTGGCACGATGAGAGCCACGGACTTGGCGGCGTACATGTGATAGCCATGCCAGCTCTCCATAGTCTCGGTGTAAGCATAGTCATCAGGCAAGCCAATATCACGCGAGCTTGTGAATTGGGGCTCCCACCAGACTCCGACCGAACCAACCCACTGCAGGTCAAACCAGGCTTCCTGCAGTCCTGCCATCCTTTTGCCGTCGGTGACCTTCAAATCGCTCCAAAGAACC
>DASRZD010000102.1:0-2546 GCA_035686805.1 Armatimonadota bacterium | reverse complement strand
GTAACTTTCGGGACGCCCTAACTTTCCATATCGAAGGGCTGAAGGAAGAAGGACTTCCTATCCCCGAACCGACCTCCGAGGCAGGGCGAATCCGAGTCGCGGCCTAGCCGGCAGAATGGCAAATGGTCCATGGTTAATGGTCAATGGGGCAGGGGTTTTAACCCCTGTTCCAACATACATATATGGGTGTTTAGCCTACCATCACCGACGCTATCCCATACGCCGGGACTTTCACCGAGAGGACGTCGCCGGTCATTTTGGCCGATGACTTCGTGAGCGGCTGCTCGATGAGGTCAACTTCCTTCGCCGGGCTGCCGGGCTTGACGAGGTCGGTGATCCGAATCTTCGCCTCGGTCGCCTTGCCCTCGAGTTCATACACCCGAATGATCAGTCTGTCCGAATCCTCGGCCTTCTTCACGGCGGCCAGCATCACATTCGGCGTGAGCACCTCTACGAACGACTTGCTCGGCGGGAGACTCCCCTCATGGATGTCGGTGCTCGCAACGTTCATCGGCAGGTTGAATGCCGCGCCCTGCCTCGCCGCCACCGACGGCGAAACCATGCCGTCATGCGGGATGATCGCCAGCCGGATGACGTGATCGCCCATCTCAGGGAGCGGATCGGGGTCGAAGGACGATCGAAGCAGCGTCAGGCGAAGGGTGTTGTCCTCCGCATTGTGGCCATACTTGTCGGCGTTGATCATGGTGATACCGCACGAGCCCTTGCCGCCGATGGCCTTGCCGGAGAGGTCGGCCCACTTCAGCGCGGGAACTTCCTGCCCGTTTACTGGCCGCTCGATGCTACCGAACGCGACCTCGTAGGTTGCCCTGGGCTCGGCGATCTTCGTGGGGAAGGCGATCCTGAGCTGCGGAATGCCCGCCTCGGGGGTGCCGATCTCGATCCAGTGAGCGCTCACGGTAAAGTCAACCATCGGGCTGCCGGCATTGAGGCCTATCTCGACGCTGACCGTCGAATTCCCGACCTTCCGGTTCGTCCGAACCGTCGCCCGATGAGGCCCTTGCTGCCCGACGTGGAAGTCGCCGTCCTGAGAAAGAACGTCCACCCGATTGATCTTCCCAATGACCCAGGAAGTCATCCCTTTAGAGACCTCATGGACGTGCTCCAGCACGCCGAATAACTGCCCCTCGGGGACGAAGTCGTAGCCCGATTCCTTGTCAATGAGGTGCTTGATCGCGCCCGAAGGCGGATCAATCTCCACGCTCACAAACTCGTTCTCCATCACGCCGGGCGAGACTCCCGACGATCCGGGATGTTCGCCTTGGCGGCACATCTTCACGCCTTCGGCACTGACAGGAGCCGCCGAGCGGTCAACGGTATAGACCCGGTAGCCGGTCGCGGGGACGTCCTTCGCGGGGAAGGCGACGGTCGTGAAGTTATGACCCCAGTAGCCTCCCGTGCCCACGACCTGGCCGGCGGTCGTGTTGCCGGCGTCGTCGCGGACGCTAATGTGACCCGCGGGCATCTCCTTGTTCCACACCTTGGCGTAGACCACTTCGCTTCGCGGAAATGCGAGCGGGTTGAAGATGAGAAACGGCTCGGCCGAGACCGCCCCAAGCTGGTGTGCGGAGACTCCGCCGGGGATACCGGGGTCGCCCGCGCCAGCGCCCGCGCTGTCGCCAATAGTCTCCCCCTTGCTTCCCTTAGGAGGCTTGATGCCCGATGCCTTGCTCGTATTGACCCTGGATGCCAACTGCCTCAGCCCGCGAGTACGAATCGCCAATGCGATCGCCTGAATCTCCTGGAAAAGGCCCTGGGCATACTCGTACGTGGCATGAACGCCCGAGCCTGGGAGGATGTCGTGGAACTGGTTGAACATCGCCAGCCGCCAGCCCTTGCGAATGTCATCCATCGGGTACGCGAATCCTGCCTTCCCGGCCACCAGCGCGATCGCCTCGATCTCCGGGAGGATGTTCTCGCTCACCCGGTTCGCTCGCTTGATGTTGCTCTGGGACGTGTAGCAGCCCTCGAAGGTGTAGTTCAGCTCATGGTCAACGACGGGGATGTTCGGCGACTTTTCCACCGCCGAGTAATAGGCATCGGTCGTCGAGAGCTTCACATTCGGATAGATCGGCCATGAATCGAGATCGGCCGCACGCATGAGGTCCTGCCGGGTTGGGCCGCCTCCATGATCGCCGACGCCATAGAGGAACATCCAATCCTTCAGGCCGGTTTCCCGCACGTAATCCACGAACCAGTGGCTGATCTCCGGCACGATCTCGCCGTTGTACCCCAGCTTGTCGCGGAATCCCAGCACCTTCGAGCCGTCGGGTGACTTCCACCAGTAGAGCCACTTCTCCGGCCCGGTGCGATGGAAGTAATACCGAGTCACGCCTCCTCGATTCAGAATCGAAGGGAGCGTTCGGCAATGGCCGAAGGTATCGCACTCCCAATCAATCTTGATGGCGTCATACGGCAGGCCGAACTTCTCCTTGAAGTATCGGCGGGTGTAGAGCATGTGCCGGCAGAGGATCTCGCCCGAGGCCATGTTCTTATCGCCCTCGACCCACATGCTGGCCGTCGGATCC
>DASRZD010000101.1:0-2540 GCA_035686805.1 Armatimonadota bacterium | reverse complement strand
TCAAGGACTTCGTCATGAACTGGGAGCTCCATGCGGTGGGAGAGGGCCTGGATGAAGGCCCAAGCAACCATGGGTCGGAGTTCATCGGTGACAAGGGCAAGCTGATAGTAGACCGTGCCAAAGGCATCACCTGGAAGCCCTATGGCGATCATCCGGGCCCCGAGGCGAAGAACACCGAGCACGACCATATTCGCGATTTCCTGGATAACATGCGGTCGCGGGGGAAGTGCGCGTCGGACATCGAATCCATGTACTATACGACCACTTGCTGTCACCTCATGAATGTCTCCTATCAGATCGGCAGGAGTATCACTTGGGACGGCGAGAAGGGCGTCATAGTCGGCGACAAGAAGGCCATGGAAGCGAATGCCTTCCGCCGCGAATATCGCAAGCCGTGGAAGCTGCCGTACTATAAGTGGAACGCATAGCAGCCGTTTAGCTCATCAGTATTCGGGGTAGACTCAGCCTGGAGGATACAAATATGGACAATCCGGCGAGAGACGCACTGAAGACCGCCCTCGACATGGAAAAGAAGGGCCATGCCTATTACATGGACACCGCCACTAAGGCCGAGAATCCGCTGACGCAGAGCGTTTTCTTCTCACTCGCCGCCCAGGAACTCATACATATTCAGCGGATCAAGGAGTTGTATGAGGGCCAGGAGGCGGGGGCGGGAGTCCCATCGATCGCCCATGGTGAGATGGAGCAGGCGGTCAAGGAGATCTTCGACAAGTTCACTGGCGAGCAGCGTGAGGCTTGGGCGATGGACAATGCGACCGCATACGAGTATGCGATGCAGTTGGAGCGTGACGCGGCCGCTATGTATGACAAGCTGGCAAACGAGAGCATCAACCCTGGCGAAAACCAGTTTTTCGAGTCGCTGAGAGCAGAGGACGAAACCAGGGTCTGGAACTGGATGAATATGTAGACTACTTGCCTTTGAAGACCTCGACCGCCTGATTCAGCGCCTTCTCTAGCTCCTGCTGGCGCAGGGTGACGGTCAAGTCGCCGCGAGTCCGCTCCAGGACCGCCCGGGTCTGATCCATGGTGCGCCTCAGCCCTCCGGTGATTGCGTCTGGATAGTCGAAGCCGATGAGCACGTAATAGACATCATCCATTATCCGCAGCAGGCTTTCCGCCCGATCGAGGTTGCCCTTCCGCATGATATCCAGCACCGATCTCCGGCATTCACTAACCGCCTCGCCAAGCCCATTCAGATAAGGCGCGGCCTCCACGCCCAACTCCTGATGGCTGGGGATGGGCTGGTTACGGATGAAGGCATACATCGTCTCGGCCTCCGTATATTCCTTCTGGGCATCCTGGACGTACCCGGCGTAGTAGATATCGAGATATTCCTTCAGCTCCTCGGCAGTTTCTCGAACCCGATCTCGGGCCTCTTTTAGGAGTTCCTGCGCCTGGTCGAACTCATTGCGATGGATCGCACGAATGGAGTTCGCGCAATACCGGATAGCCTCCCTTGATGTCACAAGCGCCTTGTCCCTCGCGGCATTCTTGGCATCAAGCTCGGCCCGAATCTCATCGGCAACTTTGGGTAGGTTTTCCATGTGAAATCTCCTTGGACTTTAGACTTCAGACTCTAGACGTCAGCGGAGATGGTTCCGGCTCTAAGGTCTAAAGTCTACAGTCTCTAGTCTATCTCCACTCTCCGACCTTCCTTCGCCGACTGATACGCCGCAAGGATGGTCTTCAGCGCGGCGCGGGCGTCTTCCGCGGTCACAATCGGCTCGGCATTCTCCAGGATGCAGTCCACGAAATGCCTGAGCGCCAGGTCATGCGACCATGCCCACCAATCCGCCTTATGCTCGACTTCCACCATCTTCGGCGAGTTGTCAGCCACGAAGAACATGGGCACGGCCGCCTCGCTGATCATCGCGATGTTGCCGCCTGTGCCGAATATGAACTTCTTCTCGCTCCAGGGCTCATTCTCCTGCGAATAGGAGATTATTAGATTGGCCAGCAGGTCATCATCATACTCCAGGGTGACCGCGGCATTGTCATCAGCCTTGTTCTCGGGCTTGGTGATCAGCCGCTTCAGACTCGCATTCACCGCCGTCGGCTCGCCGAACCAGTAGTGCATCAGGTCAACGATATGCGTCCCGGTGTCGAAGAAGGCCCCGCCGCCCGCCCGATCCCACGTATTCTTCCAGTGATTCGCATCGCTGAGGGCGGTCATCACGTTCCCCACGATTTGGGCATTCACCAGGAACGGCTTCCCCAATCGGCCGCCGGCGATGAACTCCTTCACCTTCCGATGGATCGGCATGAAGCGCTGGTTGAGCGTGATCAGCAGCCAGAGGCCCAGCTCGTGCGCCGCACGGATCATCCCGTCGGCCTCCTCCAGGTTCATGGCGATCGGCTTCTCGCAGATCACGTGCTTTCCCTCATTGAGGGCGTCCATGGCAATCTGATAGTGCAGGTAATGGGGAGCGCATATGTCAATGGCGGAGATGGACGGATCATCTAGGATCTCATGGTAGTCCTCGACCACCTTCCCGATGCCGAAATGCTGGGCTACCGAA
>DASRZD010000100.1:0-10135 GCA_035686805.1 Armatimonadota bacterium | reverse complement strand
TCCAGGTCCTGATGCATGACGGCAAGATCATCGGCGCAGAGCTTCCTTTCACCGTCGAGTTGGAGATCACCGACACTGACCCGGGCGAGCGCGGAAATACCGCCTCCGGCGGATCGAAGCCTGCTACCCTGGAGACCGGAGCGGTCGTCCAGGTTCCCTTCTTTCTGAACGTCGGTGACAAGATCAAAGTTGACACTCGCACCGACGCATACCTGGAGAGGGTCAAGTAACTTTTCCCACTTTCCCGAGTCATAGTTCTCGGAAGGAGGGTTTCATATGCTACGTGGCAGACGATCCAGAGGCTTGTTCTGGGACACACTGGACAAGCTGACCACGCTTGGCCTGGAGTTAGGCGGAGGAGCGTTCATACTCATATCCGTCTACCTTATGTGGGGGCTCCTCACCGGGTCCCTGGCCGATGCCGTCACCCTCGCTGCCGCCGAACGATACAGGATACTGCAGAACATCCATCTCGCCTGCAGGATCCTTACCATCAGCGGAATGGTAGGGCTGGCCAGCGCGGCAATCCGCTACTACATGGACGAGATCACCGGTTACGCGCTGCTCATCGGGGGCGCCACCTTGCACTGGGGCATTCCCATGCTGGTCGGCACTTCGCTCCAGGGGGTCTCTTTCCAGGCAGCCACCCTCCCCGCATACGTAGTTTCCCAGTATAGCCAGGTAGGCATGGTCTCCCTCCTGCTGGCAGGGCCGCTCATTGCGATCGACTTCTGGTACAAGATGCGCGGCATGCATCGTAAGGCGACGAGGGGGGCGGCGGTCGTCAGTGGGGATCAAGAGCTTCCGAAAGCCCGATTCTACTTCTTCTGCTGGCAGATGCCCTATTGCCGTGACTACCTCCGCAAGTTCTGCACCGCCTACGAAAAGAAGAAATCCTGCTGGCGATTGAAAAGTGGCTGCTACTGCGACGAGGAAATGATCCTCCGCGTGATGAAAAGGAGTGCAACCAGCAAAATCGATGGTTTCGACCAGAGGTACCTCCTGGCGCCGGAAAGCAAGAAGAAGCTGACTGCCGCTCAGAAGCGCAGGAGATGCCGGGAGTGTTTCATATATGTGGAGCACCAGAAGCTGAAATACAGGATACTCAGTCCGCTCTCTCTCCCCGCGGCTGTGACCATCATGTGGATGTACTTCAAACCCATGAAGGCTCTGCTTCACAGTGCTCTGCAACTGACCGATAAGTTTGCGGGCCGAATCTCATTCGGCACAGGGCCGGTGGAAGCGCCGGCCATCAAGTTTGGCGCAACGACCGCCGCCACGAACACCGTGGAGTGGTTGTTCCTGATATGCCTGGGAATGATACTGGTGACGTATCTTCTCCGGGGGTTGGAATATTTTATCTTCGATTTGCAGGTCTAGGATGAACTTAGAGGAAATAGAGAATCTGGTAAGCATGCTGAAAGAGGCAAGGATTTCCGAGCTGACGGTTTCCGCCGACGGCACGACGGTTCGGCTGAAGAAGCCGCTGTCCCCGGCTGCAGTGAAGAAGCAGCCGGTTAGTGAGACTCCGAAGGCGACCGAGCCGGAGACCGCAAACAGGCCCGAGCCGGCGGCAGATTTTCTTACTGCACCTATGGTGGGGATATTTCACAGCATTGACAGTGTCGGCGCTCGTGGGAATTCGGTCAGGGCAGGGCAGGTCGTCGGCGTTATCGAGTCAATGAAACTGATGAATGACGTCATCGCCGACCGGGATGGCATTATCGCGGAAGTGCTTGTCGAGGATGGCATGCCTGTGGAATACGGGCAGAACCTGTTCAGGCTAACGAGTAATGAGTAATGCGTAACCCTGCACCCCTTACGCCTTACGGATTACGCCTTACGGATTACGCATTAGCTTTACGCATCGTGAGGTAGTCGGATGTTAAGAAACGATCGCGGCCAGATCTTCACCATCATCGAGATACTGGTCGTTGTTGCGATAATAGTGGTCGCCGGTCTCTGGATCAGCAATTCCTACCTGGGATTGGGCAGAAAGGCGGGCAGTGGAGGGCCGGCAACTCCCATCGAGCGCAGCAAGGGCGTTGACTGCGCGAATAACCTTCATCAGATCAGAATGGCCATAGATATGTACAAGCAGGACAACGAGAGGCCGCCCGCCGCCATACAGGATCTTCGCGGCCTGAGTTCGTCAATGTTCAATTGCTCGGTTTCCGGCAAGCCCTTGAGTTACGATCCGGCCACGGGGCGAGTCTGGTGCACGACCCCTGGGCATGAGAATTACTAGGGAGACTTTGTTCATGGGATGAGAGAAGTCGAGCACAGGGATGCAGCAGACATTCTGGAACGGATACGTGCTCAAGCTAGAGCAGAGGGTATTCGCTTTACCCAGCATGCTCACCAGGAAATGGTGGAGGAAGACATCTCTCTTGACGATGTATTGGAAGCGATTGACGCCAGCCAGGTCTTGAACTACGCTGAGCACCGACGAGGCCCGTGTTGTTTGCTTAATGGTCTTACCCATGGTGGTCGGTCTATCCATGTCGTGTGTACGACTGCGCAGCCGTTGCTGATTATCATCACCGTTTATGTGCCGAAACCGCCGAAGTGGATAACGCCGACCCAAAGGAGGCGATAGCTATGAAATGCAGCATTGAGGGATGTCCTGGAGAATATGAAGAGCGAACCATTGTGCATACCGTGCGCTATCATGGCCACGTTGTTGTTGTTGATCATGTCCCGGCAGAGGTATGCTCAGTTTGTGGGGATGTTCTGCTGAAGCCGGAGACAATCCGTAGGATCGAGGTACTACTGCGGACAGCCACCCGCCCAGCAAGCAGAGTGCCGCTCTACGAGTATGCGGCATAGGAGCCGCCTGGAATTTGCATGATCAGTTTGTGGAGAACTAGATGTTCAAGAAAATCCTGATAGCCAACCGCGGCGAGATAGCGGTACGCATCATCCGCGCCTGCAGGGAGATGAAGATCGCCACAGTCGCCGTATACTCCCAGGCCGACGCGGATTCTTTGCACGTCAAACTTGCCGATGAGGCGGTTTGCATCGGCCCTCCGGCCAACAAAGACAGCTACCTGAACGCGCCCAATATCATCAGCGCGGCAGTCATCACCGGGGCGGATGCCATTCATCCGGGCTACGGCTATTTTTCTGAAGTTCCCAGCTTCGCCGAAGCATGCGAGGCATGCAAGATCAAGTTCATCGGCCCTAAGGCTTCCTCCATCGAGAGGATGGGCGACAAGGCCAGGGCCCGGGAGATCATGCAATCCGCCGGAGTGCCCGTTATCCCCGGCACGAAGGGCATCCTCCAAAACGAGCAGGATGCGTATCGGATGGCCTCCAAGATCGGCTATCCCGTGCTTGTGAAGGCCGCGTCGGGCGGCGGCGGTCGAGGCATCCGCCATGTCCAGAACGAGGAGGAACTTGGGAAGGTCCTGAAAGTCGCCCAGGCCGAGGCCGAATCGGCGTTCGGGAATCCCGACCTCTATATGGAGAAGTTCATCGAAGAACCAAGGCACATCGAGGTCCAGGTACTCGCGGACGAGCATGGGCGAACCGTTCACCTCGGCGAGCGCGAGTGCTCCATCCAGAACGGCCGGCATCAGAAGATGCTGGAGGAGGCGCCCTCTGCAGCACTTAACCCGGGCCAGAGGACGAAGATCGGTGAGTCGGCGATTCGAGCGGCGAAGGCGGCGGGATACGTCAATGCTGGCACGGTCGAATTCCTGCTCGATGCCCACGGTAACTTCTACTTCATGGAGATGAACACCCGCGTGCAGGTGGAGCATCCGGTCACCGAAGCGATCACGGGTATAGATATCGTGAAGGAGCAGATACGGATCGCCGCCGGGGAGAAGTTGGGGTATACGCAGAAGGACATCCCCATTAGGGGGCATTCTATCGAGTGCCGAATCACCGCCGAAGACCCGGAAAAGGGATTCACGCCGAGCTCGGGCAGGATCGAGAGCCTGGTGCTACCAGGCGGATATGGCGTGCGGGTAGATACTCACATGTACCCGGGCTATGTCGTTCCGCCGTATTATGACTCGCTCCTTGGAAAGCTGATCGTGTGGGGGTCGGACCGCAATGAGGCGATCTGCCGCATGACCCGCTGCTTGTCCGAATTCCAGGTGGAAGGCCTGAAGACCAATGTGCCGTTCCACCTGAAGATCATGGCTAATCCCTACTATCGGAAAGGCGAGCTTTCGACCAGCTTCGTTACAAAGCGAATGAACAACGGCGCAGAGTGAGATGGGGGGATGGGGCGAGGGGGCGACAAGGCGATCTGGACCTTACGCATTACTCCTTACTCGTTACGAATATGGGTACCAAGGGTCGAAGGGCTGCGCGCGAGATTGCCCTGAACGTGCTGTATCAGATAGATGTCGCCAGGATTCCGCCGGATGAGGCTCTGCAAACGGCGATGGAGAACACCGGCCTGGATGAGACTGCTCAGGAATTCGCCACCGCCCTCGTCAAGGGAACGCTCGAGCACATGCGCGTCATTGACGAGAAGCTGAAGAGCCTCTCGATCGGCTGGGATCCTCAGCGCCAGCCATCGGTTGATCGCAATATCCTTCGCATGGCGATGTTCGAGATACTCTACCAAGACCACATCCCGCCAAGCGTCTCGATCAATGAGGCGGTCGAGTTGGCGAAGAAGTTTAGCACCGAGGACTCGGGCAAGTTTATAAACGGAGTACTCGGCACCCTCGCCCGCGAGATCACCGAGGAAAAGGAAGCTGTAGACGCCAAACAAGCTTAGGGACCAAGCACTAGGCACTAAGCACTAGGCACTAGGCACTAAGCACCTAAGAACGGAGAACGCACCCATGCCCGCACAGATACTTGACGGCACTGCGACCGCCAGGCAGATCAGAGAGGAGATCAAGACGGAGGTCCAGGAATTCATCGCCCGGACGGCAGTGACGCCGCATTTGGCGGTGATGATAATCGGCGAAGACCCCGCATCCAAGGTCTATGTGAACATGAAAAAGAAGGCATGCCTGGCCGCCGGAATGATCTCTACCGTCCACGAGCTTCCCGAGAATTCGAGCCAGGAGCAGATCGTCGAGATCATCCGGGAGTTGAACGCCGATCCACTCGTCCACGGCATCATGGTCCAGCACCCTGTTCCCAAGCACCTCGACGAGCTGGAGATACTGGCGACAGTCGCCCGCGAGAAGGACGTTGACGGCATCAGCCGCGAGAGCCTGGGCAGCCTGGTCACCGGCAATCCGCTCTTCATCGCGGCGACTCCCGCCGGGATCATTGAGCTTCTCGACCGGTATGGTATCCCTATCGAGGGAAAACATGCCGTCATCGTCGGGCGCAGCATAATCCTCGGGAAGCCGGTCGCGCTCTATCTCCTCAATCGCCATGCCACCATCACGGTATGCCACACCCGCACCAGGGACCTGCCGTCCATCATTCGCCAGGGAGACATCCTGGTGGCCGCAGTCGGCAAGGCCGAGATGATCACCGGCGACATGATTAAGGACGGGGCGGTCGTCATTGATGCCGGCTACAACAAAGTCGAGGGCCGGGACAAGGATGTCGGCGATGTGCAGTTTGAGCAAGCGCTCGAGAAGGCATCGTGGATAACCCCCGTCCCTGGCGGCGTCGGCCCCATGACCATCGCCATGCTTCTCAAGAATACGATGAAAGCAGCGAAGAGAGCGGAAGGGATTGGGTAGCCCAACCGACTGGCTGCTTGGGATATCTATGGACTTACAGCCCTACCTGTCCAAACAACGCCGGCTGATCGACGAGGCTTTGGAAGCCATTCTCCCGCCGGAGGACCAATACCCGGAGGTCATCTACCGGGCGATGAGATACAGCGTCCTGAATGGCGGGAAGCGCATTCGGCCGGTGCTGACCGGATAAAAGAAAGAGGCCATCTATGAAGATCCATTCACTGGTTGTTCTCCTACCGCTACTAGCAGTAAGTGTGTTTTCATCAGTGACCTGTCACTGTGCTCCGAAAGGGCCAGTATTCAGGGATAACCTGGATTCGGATGGCGATGGCCTCTCGGACTATCAGGAGCATTATAAGTACTTCACCGACCCATCCAAGAAATACAGTGCCACGGCTAAGTTGTCAGATGGTGATTGGAATCAGAGAAAGCAGTTTACCTACACAATCACGTCAGTGATGCGGCTTCTTCCACCTGTTCGTCTTACCGATATGAACGACGATTATCAGGATGCTCGCCTCATACGCAAAGATGGCGACCTCTGCACTGTAGAGATCACCTATTACCCTCTTAACAAGAACTCAGAAGCCATAGGCGAGAATCCAAATTGGAAGAAAGATTACGCCGGGATGACGGAGTACTTGAAGCCACGGCCTGCCGCAAACTGGGATGAGAAGATGCAAAGCGACCTGATTGCTGAGCTGAAAAAGTCCGGTATTGACCCGGATAGCCTCACCGACAAGGCGTTAGTGGAGCGGGTGTCTCAGTGGGTGATGGGGGCCTTCAAATACAATGACAGCTTCACGACTTTCTACGTGTACTTTCCGAACGGCAAGCCGAAGGTATATCCCACGCTAAGAGAAGCATTCGATGCCGGCAAGCCGGATCCCAAACTCACGGATCAACAGATGTTCAGCCAGGAAATACTTGGCAAGGAGATGTTCTACAATAAGGTGCATGGGCAGTGTACTTCGACGGCCGTATTGATGGCAACCGTAATGAGAGCATTGGGTATCCCTACACGCATCATCATATGCATACCGCCGGCAGACCCGAATGACGACAAACAGCTTGCGAAGCTTTCCGGCCAAGTGCACCACAACAAGACACGAACGGCCATCGAGCAAGCGCTTAAGGACAGAGGCGGCTTCATGGATCATATGTTCAACGAGGTATACATCAATCACCACTGGGTTAGGCTGAGCTACTCCAATCTCGGCCAGAATACCCTCGACATGAATGCCCTCGGATTGATGACTCATGTGTACACATGCTATGACTTAAGCGACATGCCGCTGCCCCAGACCTGGGGTAAAAGATTCGCAAGGATTGCATACTTGTTTCCAAGTCTGAGTTCGACAAACCCTTACATGCTGGTGAGTGTGAAGGACCAGTTTGGCAAATATAGCCATGTGGAGAACCCGGAAATCCCTGAGCTACAAACGGTCACCATTGACAGGCTGTTTTGGCGGGAAGAGGCACAGACACTGGCCGGATCTCATAACATAGGGCAAGACTCTGACCTTTTTGCTGGGGCTGTCGAATGGATCCCGGATCAGAGCTGGGTCCAACTTGCGAAGTTCAAGGAACGAGCATCGGCGAGTTTTGTCCTAAGAGCACCTGGCCAACCCGACGTGCATGCGAGCGTGAATGGAGACTACTTGTTTGCCACTCCGGGTGATCGGTCACATGATGGTATGTTTCGTGGATTTGGGCTCGAGGTATCGCCTGCCGACCTTAAGAAGATCGTTCCCGGGATCGCTTATGATCTCGTGCCGATAAATAACAAAAGCAAGTATCAGTGGAAGGTATCTGATAGTGTCTCTATCTCCCTACCTAGCCAAGAAATCCTACCTCATTGACTCAGCCCTTGCGGAGTACCTCCCGCCGGAGGACCGATACCCGGAGGTCATCTACCGGGCGATGAGATACAGCGTCCTGAATGGCGGCAAGCGCATTCGCCCGGTGCTGATGCTTGCGGCGTGCGAGGCGGTCGGAGGCGAAGCAGAGAGCATCCTGCCGGCGGCATGCGCCATCGAGTTCATCCACTCGTTCTCCCTCATCCACGATGACCTCCCCGCCCTGGACAATGACGACTTCCGCCGGGGCAAGCCCACCAGCCACAAGGTCTTCGGCGAGGCGATCGCCATCCTTGCGGGTGATGCGCTCCTGACCCTGGCATTCGAGACCCTTGTTAAGACCGAGGTTCCGCCTGAATTGCTGGTCAAGGCGACGGCAAGGATTGCGTCGGCTGCGGGAGTCGGCGGAATGATCGCGGGTCAGGTGGCGGACATCATCTCCGAGGGGAAGGAAGTCGAGCCGGAGACGCTGGAGTTCATCCACCGAAACAAGACAGGCGCGCTCATCCAGGCATCGGTCTATTGCGGAGGACTTCTCGGAGGCGGGACTCCACAGCAGCTTCAGGCGCTCGACTTCTATGGAGAGAAGATCGGGCTGGCGTTCCAGATCGCCGATGACATCCTGGATGTCGGCGAGGAAGGAAAAGCCACTTATCCGAGCCTCTATGGTCTGGAGAAGTCAAAGGAGCTTGCAAGGCAGACGGTGGACGAGGCCCTCGCCGCACTCGCCGACTTCGACGAGAAGGCCGACCCCCTCCGCGCCCTCGCCCGATTCATCATCGAGCGGAAGGCCTAACCCTCCGCGATCCGCATCACCACCTGCTGCTTCTGGGCCTGGATCGCTTCCTGGTAGAACTTCTTCGCCTCCGCATATCGGGCGA
Organism: Armatimonadota bacterium; assembly: GCA_035686805.1. GTDB lineage: Bacteria > Armatimonadota > UBA5829 > DTJY01 > DTJY01 > DASRZD01. The sequence goes on along the minus strand of DASRZD010000100.1, from coordinate 1,723 downwards.
GCGGAATCCTCGCCTCCTTGCGGACGAGCTTCTCGGCAATCTTCAACGTGCATCCGTCCAAGGTGTAGGTTCGGTCGTAGGTCGCGAAGTCACCCTTCAGGGACACATCCGGTGGAATCTCCTCCACCGTGAAGCCGTCGGGAAGGCTGATCGTCGTCTGCGATTCGTTTGTCGAGGTGCTGACGAACACCATGTCGAACTTGCGGTCGGATTTGGAGAACGGGGTCTGGCTCAACACACTCTGATACAAGCTCGGCCGGAAGATGAGGAACTTCTTCGTCCGATTCGCCCATCCGTTCGCCTGGAAGTCATACGATATCTGAAGAGGCGCATCGCGCTTGAAGGGATCGCCCACGGAGTAGTTGCCCAGCATGGCATCCGGACAGACCGACGCCACCGTAGATTCGAAGCCCTCCTTGATCTCGGTCGGCTTCGCATACTTGTAGGTTGCCCGCGCAGAGAGGTCCTCATTGCCCGTGGAGTACCAGCTCACCGATGACGTGATCCCGCCGTCGGCATTGAGCTTGATGTCCACCGTCTGCACTGTCTTGTTTTCGTCAACGGTGTACTCCGGGGTCTGTATGAACTCGCCTCCGGTCGGCTTGATAACCAGAACCTGCAGGCCCCGATCGGCCTCGGGCAATTGATCGAAGGGGCAGACTTCGGCGGTCGTGTCCATCCAAACCTGCTTGCCGTCAATCTCCGCCATCGCGATTGCATGGTCGAACATCCCCGGCGACGGAAGCCGCTTGCCGGTCTCGCCGCGGAATCCAACGGGCACGAGCACCGGGTATGCCTTGATTCCCGCCACCGACAGCATGGTCACCAGCAGAGTTGCCTGATCCTTGCAGTCGCCATACCGATTGTCGAATACGGCCTTTGCGCTATGAGGCTCATAGGCCCCCGCCCCGAACTCCAGGCCCACATAGCGGATCTTGTCCTCCACCCAGTAGAAAATCGCTTTGGCCTTGTCCATCTGGGTCGGCTTGTCTTTGGTCAACTCCGTCACCGCCTGCCGAATCTCCGGGGTGACCTTCAGTTGGGGCTGAACAAGTTTCCAATACCAGGCCGCCACGTCCTTCCAATCATTCACCGACGATAGCTCGAACCACGGACAGATCTCGGCTATCGGCGGCATGTATGGCTCGGGGTTGATCTCGCCGAAATTCCTGCCTTCCCAAACGATGGTGGCGGTCTTCCCATCCTTGGAAACGGTCTGCGTAGGGACGAGCTTGGTGTTATACGAGGTATTCCGGAATCTGCTGGTCGTCGGGATTTCCAGCGTGAACCTGGAGAGCACCGTGGGTTCCTGGCTCTGGTAATACCAGCCCATCCAGAAGTCCGGCGGCATGATGCTCTTCTTGCCGCTGACCTGCCATTCGTAATCAACAATACAGTCGTCCTCTATCGCCGGCATGATCATCACCTTCATCTTGACCGACGAATACATGGCATAGCCCGAGTAGGGGCTGATATCCCGAATGTCGCTTGATTTCACGTCCACGACCGTGCCATCCGGCTTGATGGTCCTGGCCCGAAGGATCTTGATCTTCTCGAACGCCGAGTTATAGGGCAGGTGGACGTTCGCGATCTTGCGGCCTCGCTCGTTGAATATCTTGGCCGTCGTCCGAGTAGTGGTGACCCAACTGCCGTCGGGTTTGATGACTTGCTTGGCTTCGTCAATCAGGTTCACAAAACCCGAGTTCGGGTATTGTGAAGCCTG
>DASRZD010000099.1:0-3532 GCA_035686805.1 Armatimonadota bacterium | reverse complement strand
GCCCGCAATCGCCAGTAGACGGTCGCCACAGACAGCAATATGATGACCAAGGCTACAGCGGCGATCCAGCGCAACTTGCTAAACCGATCCCTGTTCTTTGGCGGAGGATATTCCGTCCTTCTATTATCAGTTTTGACTTGCATCACGTCGAGACTCCTCCGGATGCTACGCTCGATCTACTCGCGCTTGAGGCAACTGCGAAAGCCTGTCGCCTTCGTATATCTGTTTTATAGTAACAGGATAGGCCACGCGAGGCAAGACGCAATTGCACGAATCGGGAGAGTGCAGAGGCGCGGAGGTAGCGGAACCTGTCTATGTCGTCCAAACGTCAAATTCGCATGAGTATTGGCTCCCGGGTCAGGACTCGAACCTGAATACCGGGCTCCAAAGGCCCGTGTCCTGCCATTGGACGACCCGGGAAGGTACTATGATTATAGCCAAATTCGGGGGTCTGGTCAAGGGGAAGACTGAAGACTGCCCACGCTCGTTGGCGGGAGGGAGTACTACTCCCTCCCGAACAATCAGTGCTACCTGAGCTTCCCGATCCTCATTGTCACGTCGTCCGAGAAGCGGAAGATGAAGTCGGTGATGAACTCCTCGACGTCCAGGTTATCATCTTTGATGAGGGGGGTCAGCTCCATCATGAAAGACAGGGCGGTCGTTTCATCCGTGCCATGAGAAGCATGGTAGGTGGCATTCGCTCGCCGGCGGCCGATGGTTGCGAGATCGTATCTTTTCCCGCCGCAGATCTGGGAGTCAAAGACACCGAGAAGCGCAGCAGCGATATTCTCATGGGCGGCGCAATCGAGGGCGACTTTGTCCTCGTCATTCATCCAATCGAGAGAGCGCCAGACCTCCGCGCCGTAGAGGGTCCTGGGCCTGACTTCCGCCGGGAGACCGCGGATGGCCTTAATCACTCTGAGGGCGGTCGCCACGTGGGTATCGTGCTTGTCGGCCAGATTATGGGTGAAAATCACCTCGGGACGGGCGGCTTCCACTAATGCCTTCAGGTCGGCGATGACTCCCGCGTTGCCGGAATCCTTGATCGCAGCGCTCGAGTAATCGAGGAGCGCCTGAGCCGAGTACTCGCCTACGTATGCCGCCTTTTTCTGCTCTGCCTTTCGGACCTTCTGCATATCCTCGTCGGTATAGTCGGCATAGAGGTCATCCCTGGGGCTGCCTGACCCATTCGTGACGATGACGCCGGTGAACCATTTATCGGACTTGCCGAAGCACTCGACGATGCCGTTGTAGGCCATGATCTCCAGGTCATCCTGATGGGCGCCAATGCCCATGTGGGTAGTTCGTGCGAGCGCCTCTTTGACGGACATCCCATCGGGGATGAAGATCTCGGCGGTTGGATTAGTCAACTTCATTATTTCCTCCGGTACGAGGCATCACGTATCACGTATCATATCACCGGGAGGCTGGCAGCCGCAACTGCCTGGCCGACTCGGCGGGTCTTCTCATCGGGGAGATGGAGCTCGATTGATGTGAGTTCGGGGAACTCGGCCTTCAAGACCTTCTCCGCGCCCTCCAGGACGATGTGACCGCCGCTGCCGGAAGTCACCCTCCCGAGAATGAGCATGTGCTTGATCTTGTAGAAATCGGCATAGTGGGCGATGGCATAGCCCATGTACGTGCCGATGGTTTCCCATATCTTGCGAGCAGTGTCATCGCCGGCTTCGAGGAGATCCTGAACCGCCTTCAGCTTGTCGGCGAGTACCTCGTACTTGGCTAGTGAGATGCCATTCGCCTCAGACAGCCGGAATACCGCCTGCTGGGTGAGATACTGCACGCCGGCCCCGATATCGCCCGACCACTCGTCGGCGGGGGCATTGGGGTTGTAATCAATCGGGGCGAAGGCAAGCTCGTTCAGCCAGCCGGTGATGTTCCCCTCCTCATTGACGTAGCCGACTGCCTCGCTGGAGCCCATCGCGACCCCGAGGACGCTGACATCATTGAGCGACATCGCGCCTGCGAGGGCGGTCACGTCGCCGTCGTTCGCGACCTCGAATGGGATTCCCCACTCCTTCGCCAGGTGGATGAAGACGTCCTTCACCCGGTAATACTGGTCCTTCGGGATGCCTCGGAAGAGAGAGGCCATCATGACTCGATTGCTGATTATCACTCCCGCCGAGCTTCCGCCGATTGCGTCCACGCGAGGCATCTTCGAGGCGGCGCTCTTCAGGGCGGCGTTGATCTCGGCGTAATGGTACTCGGGATCCTTGTTGCCTCTCGGATCCCAGACGACCTCTTCGCTGAAGATGCTCTCGCCGTTCACGACTGCCGCGGCCTTGCGGTCGCTTGCGCCGAGGTCGAAGCCTATGCGATAGCCCTCCAGGTGTCGGCCAAGGGGCATGGAAGTCTCATGAGCGGGCGGGACTTTGTCGGCGTCGGTGATGACAACCTCGAACGGGCGCTCGGAGACCGTCTGCCCGTGGAAGTCGTAATCGAAGGCCCGTTCGCCGGTCGGAGAGTAGGCCCTCCTAATGTACTCCCCTATCTCCCTCGGGCCGCCGATGGTCACCTTCCAGCCGCCCTTTTCCCACAACAGAAACTTGAGGAGGCGCTCGGCGTAAGGGAGGTTCAACTCGGCCATGGGATGGTTGGATGCAAGCACCATCGTCTCGAAGGCCGAGGTAGTGCCGTCGGTACGCTCGAGGCCTATGACCAGGGGGACCTTCGCTTCCTTGCGGAACTCGCGGTTCGCCAGGACCGCGGGCCGGAACTTATCATCGAGGACTGGGACAATTCGAGGTTTGGCAAGATCACCCAGCTTGCCGAGGAGTTCGTCGCTCATCTTTTCGCTCTCCAAACTATGTAAACGATTTCTACCATATTCTAGGGAGTCCGGCGCAGACTGTCAAGTCGGAGGAGAACAGACGGTGAACAGTGAACAGTAAACGGTGAACAGTGGCTTCTTAACCTAAAGTCTAAAGTCTGGAGTCTAAAGTCTAAGATATGGCGCTGAGTAAAGATCAGCTCGTGAAAGCTTTGAGGGAGATCGGCCTGAGGCCGGGGGACAGCTTCATCGTCCACAGCTCGTACAAGAGCCTGGGGGAAGTTGAGGGCGGGCCGGAGACGGTCATTGACGCGCTCATCGAGGCCGTCAGCCCGGGTGGCAATCTGGTGCTGCCGACTTTCAACTATACGCAGAACATCGCCGATCCGTACTTCGACCCGGCGGTCGTTCCGTGCCGAACCGGCATCATCCCCGAGCTGGGGCGGATGAGACCGAATGCCGTCCGAAGCCTCCACCCCACTCACTCATGCACGGTGATCGGGCCGGACGCGATTGAGCTGACCAGGGATCACATGAGTTTTCGCTCGGTCGGCGTCGGCAGCCCGATTGACCGCCTGGCGAAGATGGGTGGGAAGGTCCTGCTGCTTGGTGTGCGGCATACCAGCAACACGATGATCCATTTGGGCGAGGAGTACGCGGGCATCCCGAAGGGCTCGTGGTTCGAAGTCCCGACCTTCGCGAAGGTCCTCATGCCCGACGGGAGCATTGTGGAGCACGAGATTGACA
>DASRZD010000098.1:0-3566 GCA_035686805.1 Armatimonadota bacterium | reverse complement strand
CTTCCGAGATGGTATTCCCCGCCCACGATCCAGCCGCCATCTCCCACCTCGGCCGAAGACAGTCCCAGATTTTCGACCAATTGCGCATGGGTATGCGCTGAGGTATCGTAGTATATTTCGCCGTTTTGAAGGCGAACTGCTGATATTGGTGTCTCCGCAATTGGGGGGTTCGGGATTAAAGATACCCGATGCCGGGACCTCTTCGACTACAGAGGCCGGGGCAGGTCCTTCTGCCCCCATCACCTTGTTGCCGGTGGCTGCCCGAGCGACCTGTTCGGGTTCCAGGGCACCCATTTCCTCGGGTGCCACCGCGCGGGTGAGCAACTCCATTTCTTGCTCAAGGGCGTTGGCAGTCAGGGCGGCCTCGACCACCTCCTCCGGGGTTGCCTCCGGTGATTGGAGTATCGCATCCAGTTGAGTCTCGGCCTCGGTCGCCCGCTCCTGCGTCAATTCCTCGGGCCGGGAGAGCAGGGCACGGGCCTGACTGATCGCCTCACCAGCGGGCGCGGGTGCCTTGGCGACTGGCGCTTCTCCCGTAGCCGGCGTGGCTTGGGCGGCCCTGCCCGTCCCGACGACTGTTCTCGCAAGCATCCCCGGAATCTGCAACGGCGCGAACGCTAGGGCGCTCTGGACTGCCTCGTCTTTGAGATCCCGAAGAATCTCCCCGATCTTCCTCGGCGTAAGCTTCGCGTAGGTGGAGGCGAGTCCCCCGGGCGGATGGGTCCGGGCCTCATTCATCAGATTCGTGAAGTGTTTGGAAAACTCATCAAATGTGATGTAGACTCCGCGCTGCGCTACTTCTTGGCCTGTCTCAATCAAGGTGTGCTTCCCGGCAGCCATAGCACTACGCGCAAGGCTCTTGAGTATGCCGCTTTTGACGACTTCTTTGGTCGCCATGCGCGAGGCTTTTGCGATCAGGTCTTTGACGCCGGGAATCGTTTTGGCGAGATCGCCCACGACAGAGGTTTCGATGAGTCCGTTGATGACCCCCACACCGAGAGAGGCGGCGGCTGCGATGTTGGGGTCGATGCCCTCCTGTAGCATCTCATCGAGTGCCATCCCACCTTCAACTTGTGTGCTGTACTGAGCGACGCCCGTTGCCGTTCCCAGAGCGAATCCCATACCCGCGGCTACCGGCACCGTGATTGCTTCCTCTGGTAATCCTATCTGGGGACCTGCCTGACCGAGAAGAGCGGCCATGCCACCGGCAGCCAATGCGGACGCCCCACCAAGCTGGGCTCCACGTTCAAGCCCCTTCAGCATGTTGGGCAGGATACGCGCCGTCGATGACAAAGTACGCCAGAAAAACCCCATCTTAGTGGGATCGACTTCCGGTTGCTGGCCCCTCAATGCCGCGACCTGCTCTTCGATTGCCTGAATCTGTTGCTGCGCTTCTTCCGGCTTTCGACGCTGCAAGTAGCGTGTCAACTGATTCCACCGCAACATACCGATCTGGGCGTCAATCCACCCAGACTGCCAGGACTGTTCTATCTGCTGGAGTCCCTTCTTCCAGTTCGGATCCTCCTTGCGAATCGGGTCCAACAGGGTGCCAGCATCACCAGCCGGAATGTTCAGCAGGTCGGCCAGGTAGATGTCGCCCGCCGCCTCTTCCAGCAATCGCTCCCCGCCGGGTACTAGGGCCGCCAACTCATCGGCCTCTGGTGGAATCTTTATGCCGAAGTAGGGTTCCGAGGCAGGGGACGGTGGGGTTTCCGGGGGTTTCTGTTCGGTCTGCGGCTCATCGAATCCCAGATCACCGAGAGTAATGCCGTTCTCCGCGAGTATTTCTTCTTCGGTGGGCGCTTTCGGCTCGTCGAATCCCAGATCCTCGAGGGTGATGTCGCTCATTTGACGACCTGCTCGATTCTGCGACCCTGCGCGACCGACTGCACGGTGAAGAGTTGCCCCGCCGCCCGTAGCTTTTTCAGGTCCTCCCTGGAAGGCACCCCGTTTTCATCCCGTGGAATCGGGACGGTTGCATACACGAAGTCCCCGGAAGCCAGACGATAGTAGTCCACAATCTGATCCTTGCGGCCCTGCGATGCGAGAACGGAGTTGATCGTGGCTGTTTCTTCCTTGATGATCTGTGGCTCTTGTATCGACCGCTGCGCCACGAGTCCCGGGGCCCCCGTGAACTCTCTCGGCATCTGCTCGCGCAGGGTCTCCAGTTGCATCGCCTCGCTCGTCCCGAACCATCGGAATCGAGCTCCGAGCTTGCTTTGCATCATGCGAGTCAATTCTTTCTTGGCCGATGGGTTGAGGAGGGACTGGACCGCTGCATCCCATTTATCGGGAGCGTCGGGATATGTCCTGAAAATCTCCATCATGGCCCGGCCTGCCGCGGCCTTCTCCAGCGCCATCGCCTTGCGCTGATCATCATCCTTATCTATAGCCATGATCGAGGCGTTATAGAAAGCGTTGAGATCCTTCAGGACCAGATTCCAGTCGTCGCGGATGTCGTTGATATGGCCGGTGATCTGGGCATATTTATTGCCAGGAACTCCGTTGCCGAGATACGATCGTGCGCGGCTCCACTTTTCTGTGGAAGTGAGTTTGTCGTCCATGACGATCGCCCACAATTCTGCCTCTTTCGCCGGGTCCTCGAGTTCGGGGCCTTCCGCCTTCTTTGCCGCTTCCAGCCGGCTCTCGTACTTATCGCGCATCGTTTCTCGCAGGGTGAGTAGCTGGTCATGCTGCGCCGCGGAAATCGCCCCCGTGTTCAGGGCCTCCTCGATCTCAGCCACGGACACGACGGTTGTGGGATCTGTCAGATTGTCTAACGCTGTATACATGCGCCCCCGGATCGCGCTCGTCACCTTGTTCTGCTGCATTTGGCCCGGGGTCCGCTCTCCCTTGATAAGCTCTTCTTTGGCCGTTTTGAGATCCTGTTCCAGAGCATTACGTTGCTCGCGTGTCAATGTCTTGTCTGCGACCATATGGGTAAGATCAGCCAACGTCCACGGCTGTTTCCCTGTTCCGTCCCAGTCATGGATTTCCTGTGAAAGACGACTGTAGTCCACGTCCTGCGCCAATTCCAAGTCATCCTGGGCCTGCTGCTCGAAGGTCTTGTCATAGTGGTCGATCACCCGTTGCACAGCCCCTCGGTCCTGGGGACTCACGCGCAAAAGATAGCTAGTGAGTTCTGTGCGAGATAGCTGGTCCATCTCCGTCACGTCCTTGGTCAGTTCGACAAACTCCTGCCAGGCCGCTTCCTGGTCCTGTTTGGCCGCGAAGTCGATTTGGCTTTGCAGCTTCTTCGCCAAGGCCCCCCTGGCATCTCGATCCAGCCGGTAAGTCTGTCCATCCGGCAATTCCGTCATTGACATGGCCTCTGCCCCATCGCTGAGAAGCCACGTAACTCCGTCCGCACCCATCTCAACGGCAGTGTCCATCGCCTGACCCTGCAGCATCTCCATGACCGCCGTGTCTTTGATCTTGGCTAAGTCGGCGTCAAAAAACACGCCATTCGCCCTCAGATCATCCAGTACCGTAAGCAATCCCCCCAAGTCCCTGTTCTGCACGAGCTGATCGACCGCCTGGATCCCCAGCATCCTGGCGTGTTCAAT
>DASRZD010000097.1:0-2808 GCA_035686805.1 Armatimonadota bacterium | reverse complement strand
CGAGGGGGGCGCGGTGCATTCCCCTCACATGCTGGGTGAGGCGGCGGACATCCAGGTGGAGGGCGGGCGGCACCGCTTTCAGGTGCAACACGCGGCGCACATTCACGGCGCGGAGGGGGTCGGCACGGCGAAGACCTTCATTCACGTCGATACCCACCACAGCAGCCCGAATTGCCCGCGACCGAGTGCTTGGAGTTATTGATGGCGCAGGGTGACGTTCGATTGTTCAATGATCTGGCCTATCGGGTATTGATGGGCGAGGTAAGCATCACCGCTAAGCCATGGATAGCCCTGGTTGGAGGGCCGAAAATTGCTACTCCGGAAGATGCAAACCCGGATATTTCAGACTACGATTTGATTGTGTCAACGGCTACGATGTGGTCAGCTCCGCTCCCCGCTTCTAGCCAAACCATTTGGGGTTTAAGTGGCGCGTCGTTCTCAATGGTTGGGCAAGGACGAGTCGGCAACGGCTACATGCCATCACCAATTAGCGTTCAGCTACAAAAAGGAAAGCTGCTTGGCATCAGTCCGGTTGATTATTCTAATTGGGTCGACCCACCAGTCCCGGCGACCAACCATGCCTTTATTGACTACTTCATCAACTATATCGAATACCCTCGCATCCCTGGAGCCAGGCAAGTTTATCAAATGATGATATTTGAAAAAAGAACCGATTCTAGCCCCTGCATCTGCTATGTAGACTTGACAACGGACGATGGAACCACCCCATACAATCTTGATTGGGCCCCCATACAGATCCAATTTGGGGACAGGGTCAACGGCTACTATCCGTTCTTTTCAAACACCACGAGGCTCATATTTTCGGCGGAGGGAGCCTGATGGGAATTCAGGCTGTCACGATGTTCAACAGTTTTCCAAAGTGGTTCTTCAACGGGGATATTGACCTGTCTAAAGGCAGCCTTTTTATCTCGATGATAAATACCAACAAAGGCGCCCCGGCCGCAGATGACGACAGACATTTTTACCAAATGACCGGAAGATACGGATCTGGTTACAATCCATTACCGATGATTGGGACAAAATTCACCCAAGAGGGTGATGATCTCGTTTTTACGGCCAACAACGTAACATTTTACCGAAGCGATTCGGAGCGTGATTATTGGGGGTACGGTGGAGCGTTTGATGTCAACCCGATATGCACCCATATCACAATTTGGTATGCCAGGCCAGGAAGCTCCAGCCCCGGAGCAATGCTGTGTTTCTTCCCGGTTAATTGGGGCAGTATGTTTGGAACAGGCCAAGAGAAAATCACCTGGAACGTCAATGGCATTTTTCGGTGCAAGATAGTAGGGTCATAATGGACGACAAAGAAACCCCGAAGCAGGTAGTTGCAACCGCCACGGAAACTGAACGATTCTCGTCGAGGAAATGGCGCCTGGCGGTGGCCTCTCTCGCCCTGGCTACGCTCGCTGGCATCTTCATCGTGGCAGCGATTGGGGTCTTTCTCTGGAAAGGCTTCATGACCGAGGAGGTTTGGCTCAAGGGCTGCATGGGGGTGCTTTACTGGTGGCTCTTTGCTGACGGCATGGTGCTGTCGGGGTACGGCGTCGTCAATGTGATTGAGAAATGGGCTCCGAAAAGTGGGTAGAGTCATTGAAGTCTCGTGGGCCGGGGGGCTCCATCGGTTTCGGCTGTTCCACTCGCCGTTTGAGCCGCTGAACCTGTCGACTGCGACCTCGATAACCTTGACTCGAGGCGCAGAGACGCTCACGAGCGCAACACCGGCCACAGGCTCGCTGCGGTGGGGCCAGTCCGAGTACAAGACCGGGGAGATCGCCGCGAAGCTCACAGCGGCGTTTTTGGGGGCTTCTGGGGACACGACGGTGACGGTCACGAGCCCGGACTATCCGCTCGGGGAAGATTGGGGGACGTGTGAGATCGGTCACGGGGGAGAGTTCACAGGGGGGTCCGGTGTCTATCTCGAGCAATGCGACATCTGTGGGAAGTGGTACGACATCAATAAACTCGTTCGCCAGATTCAAGTTCGAAAGAGAACTGTGGCCGCAAACTACCTGCCCTATTCCCGGTATAACGCTACTTTTTGGGGCTGTACCGCGCAATACCTGGGAGAGTCCTCCATGGGACGACCACGGTTTCGTGACGTGGTGGACCACAATGACGGTCCCTCTAGAATGGTTGACGGAGCCGCCTCGTTCTGGGGTGACGGAGTCCTGACCTCAGTTGACACGATCGACGTGAGCACCTGGGCGGTCGCCCTGGTCGAAGGGCAGTTCGGCTGCAATCAGAGGACGGCTCAAGGGTTCCTGGACATCTCGATCGGCCTGATCTACGACCCGGGTGGTGCCGGCGAGACCTACTACGAGGCGGGGTCGTTCCTCGCCGCGAACGGGCGACTCCTGTTCGGGCCCGTCGTTGTGGCGTCCGTCGCCGCCGGCCATCGTTCTGCGCTCCATGTCCAGTACCGGGTGACGACTGAGACCGATCAGGAAGTGTGGTGGGGGGAGCGTTTCCGAGTCCAGAAGGATGTGGTGACGCCCGGAATGACCTGGGTGCCGACAAAGGGAGTTGCCCTCGTCCACACGACAGAGGGTAAACTGCTGGGTAGAACAGTAGTCTGCCCTGAAGATTGGGAGAGGCTGCCGAAGCAAATCGACGACTACCGGCCCGACTTTGATCGCGTCCCGACGCTCGAGGACGAGAACCAGGAGCTCTGATGGCACGACTTTCATCCCTCGACAAGCTCCGCATGGTCCGCCGGGCCATGGGGAACCCCGCCACCGGGGACGTGTCGGACGACGACATCCAGATTTACCTCTGGGGCGCGAC
>DASRZD010000096.1:0-23501 GCA_035686805.1 Armatimonadota bacterium | reverse complement strand
CGGCAGCGCCTGCTTTTGACAATTCCTGAGCTGCTTTCACGGGATCCAGACCCATCATGGTGCGGCCGCCGGTGTCGAATGCGAACGTGCAGAAACAGGGCAATCCGGACCGGAGTGCGCCGGCGAGCGCCGCCTTGGCTTCCTCCAGGGCCGAAAACGTTTCCAGTAAGATGACGTCTGCGCCACCGGACGCGAGTGCACAGGCCTGCTCGGCATATATGTCGGCGGCATCTTCGAAGGTGAGATCTCCCAGCGGCTCCAGAAAATCGCCCGTCGGACCGATCGAGCCTGCTACCGAGTTATCGGCACCGGCCGCGTCACGAGCGATTGCTGCACCCGCGGAATTCAGCTCGACTACTCGGTCCGCGAGTCCATAGGCCGCCAGTTTGAGCCTGCTTCCGCCGAATGTGTTCGTACTTATCATCCGAGAGCCTGCCTCGATGTAGGCGGCGTGGATTGCTCGAACGACGTCCGGCTTTTCAACATTCCACAGTTCGGGGCAGGCGCCCGCTTGCAGGCCGTATTGCTGGAGCATCGTGCCCATCGCTCCGTCGCTGATCACAGGCCTGGTCTTCGTCAACTGGACAAGTGTCTCTCCCGTCATGCCGCGTTTCCTTGCATCAGAGCCTGGAGTATGTCAATCCTGCTGATGATCCCGACGGGCTTCTTGTCCTTCACCACCGGCAGCCACCGAAATCTCTTGGCGATCATGGCGGAGGCAGCCTTGACGATCAAGTCATCTTCCCGCACAGTGATTGGGTGTTTGGCCATTATGCTTGTTATCGGCATGTCACGCACCTGGTAGGCTCGGTCCTCCATCAGATCGGGGGCAAGGACGCCGGCTTCCACAGCGACGATATCCTCGTAGGTGGGCATCATGGCCTTGATGATGTCGTACTCGGTGACTATCCCAACCAGACATCCCTCGTCATCCAGTACCGGGAGTCCGCCGACACGAGTGCTGCTGAGCAGCGCTACGGCGTCGCGGATCACTGCCTTGTCGCTGATGGTGACGACGGGGGCCTTCATAATATCGTTGACTCTCACCGCACCCTCCCTTATTATGCACCGCCGTCGGCGTGGATTTCCTCCATCGCCTGTTGGGCAAGCAAGAAGCAAACACAGGATTCTGCACCCTGGTTCAAATTCAGTCCCCACGACGTGATGGCATCGTAACAGCCTTTACTTACGGGGTCATAGGTCCAGACACCCGATCTGTTATTCCCGAAAAACCAGGAGTACGCGAGTTCCGCCAGATCCAGATATTCTTTATCGCCGAGCAACTGATAAGCTCTCGCATAGAGATGGACCGTGTAGCCGGCATCGATGGACTGTTGGTCATACCATGCGCGCTTCTTGCCGTAGACATACCAGCCGTCGTTACCGATGATCTCCATGCGGCCGTCTATGATCATCGTGTCAGTCAGGAATTGGATGGTTTTTCTGGCTGCCTCTTCATGCTTTTTCTTTCCCGTGACGGCGGCCCCCACAAGCATCCCATGGGCAATGATGGCATTCCCATAAGTGAGATAACGCTCGAACCAAGTCCAGTCGGGCGTGCTCGAGTCCCGCAGTTGCGCCAGCAGCGAGTCGGCGAGGAGGTCAATATTGCCCTTGAGGTCTGCGGTGCATTCCTCGCCCTGGAGGCGCTCATACATGCCAAGAATGGTATACGCCCTGGCTCGCGGGCTGACGAGATCACCTGCCCAAACGATGCCGTCATCGAACATCTTCCTGGCGACTATTCTTATGTTTTCAGGAAGGCCGCTCGATGCGGCACACCCGCAGCCCCACATAGCGCGCCCAAAACAGTCCTGAGTACTGTCCTCAGCCAGAAACTGCCGTTCGTACGACATGAGATTCTGAAACCGGTGATCGGGGTCGTGGGCATGGTGCACGAAGGAGAGGTAATTGGCTGCCAGATCCAGGTCTTCCCCGGTGCGCTCGTAATGCTTTGCGGCGACAATCAGCGCCCGAGCATTGTCATCTGTGGTGTAACCAAGTTTGCGGTTTGGGATGCTGTGGACGGCATGCTGGAACAGCCCCGTGCAGTCGGTCAAGGCACGTAGGTACGCGAGGCTTATCGGCGGATGGGCCATCAGGACGATTGCCCCTTTCGCGATTCCGCCTGACTCACTTTCAGGTCTTTGCCCAAAGCGGCCTTGGGCCGGGGACAGAGTCTGTGGAATAGGTCCAGATAGTCAATCGCGACGTTGAACCATGCAGCGCGCCGGCCATACTTGTATGCTTTGGTCTCCATCTGCTCGCGGATTACTGCGTCATCCAATATGCGATTTACCGCTCCGGAAAGCTGGTCGGGGCTTCGGAAGTCAACCAGCAGGCCTCTACCGCCGGAGAGCACCTCTTCGGCATAAAGATAGGGTGTAGAGACGATGGCCTTCCCACAGCCAAGCGCGTAGGCCAAAGTGCCGCTGACTATCTGATCGCGATTGAGATATGGGGTGATGTAGACATCCGTGGCGCAGAGATAGTTTATCAGCTCCTCCAGCTTGAGATACCGGTTGTTGAAGCGGACATTCTTCTCCAGGCCCAGATCGGCGACGATCTGAAGCAGTTCCTTGCGATAGCTCTCCCCCTCGTTGTGGCGGACTCCCGGGTGGGTCTCGCCGAGAACGAAGTACATGGCATCCGGATGCTTCTTCAGGATGCCGGGCATTGCCTGAATGCCGTACTCGATCCCCTTGCCCCGATTTATGAGGCCGAAGCTCGAGACAACCGGCCTGTCACTGATGCCAAGCGTTTTCTTGATCGTGGCGGCGCTCACTCGGTGAACGTTTGGGACGCCGTGCGGGATGATCGCAACCTTATTTGCCGGAACACCGTAATTGTTTACCAGCATCTCCTTGCCCATCTTGACCATGACCACCAGCGCATCGCACATTCGCCCGAGCTCCTGAACGATCCGCTTCTGATTGGGCCCGGGGTTGAACAGAACGGTATGCAGCGTGACAACAGAAGGCCTTTCGAGTTTCTCTACAAACTTCAGGACATATTCCCCATCCAGACCGCCGAAGATACCGTATTCGTGCTGCAGACTGACTCCCCTTACCGCTGAGTTGTTTACCATTTCCGCCGCGCGAACATATGATTGCGGATCTGATTTTGTAATCTGGAACTTCACGATTTTCGGGAACTGCTCGATATCCGCCCCCTCTCCCACCGCGATAACGAACGGATTGGAGAAAGGGGTATACTTCGATATCGCAGTTGACAAATCACGAGTGAAGGTGGCTATTCCGCATTCCTGCGGCGGATATGTCGCCACATACGCCAGATCTATGTGATTGAGGACTCTTCGAAGAAATCTGAACATGTTCAGATCTTCGGGTTCCCATTCATCGTCGGAAGCAGACGCCTTCGCGAAAAGGCGAGACTCTACCTCAACCTGCTTCGTCACCTTTCGCTTACTTGCCAATTACCTCTCCTGCGCTTTCCTGCTAACATTGCCGCTAACTGTACTAAGCTGCTGCTCGCTCCTATTGAGTATACCCCCTCTCAGGGTTTCAAGCTCCGAACAGCCTTTACTTCGTCTTCAAAAACTCTAAATACCTTGTTCAATCCCGTGATGCTCATCACCTTCTTGATCTGCGGTGTCGCCCCCGAAATGGCCAGGCCGCCGTTCTTTTCGGAAACCCGCCGCAATCCGCCGACGAGGGTACCCAAGCCGGAACTGTCAATGTAGTTTACGTTGGACATACCGATCACTACTCGTGACTCTCCCTCGTTGACTAGATCAACGATCGCTTCTCGGAGTTTCAGACACGTGTAAGCATCTACGTCGCCTGCCAGATCTACAACCGGAATGTCGTCCACCTTGCGGATTTTCATATCGAGGTCTGCTTCCATCGCCGTTTCTCCTTCCATGGTCGGAACAATGCAAGAAAACCGATGCCAATAACGAAACGTGTCTACGGAAGATGCGGTGTCGGTCCCAGGGATTACCAAAGTCCTGGTCGCTATTTCGACATCGGTACCTGTTATTCCTTCCAGGTACGGGCTTTCTTGCATGGTTTAGTCCATAGTTTTACAATGTCTGGGGAGGAACCAATGAAAACTGCGCTAATTGTAGGTACCGGAGTGGATTTCGGTACGACCGAAGGAGAATGGTCGGAGATCGCATCGCCTTATGGGGCGTCCATAACCATGGTCAATATTGGCGACCAGCCGGTAACGATCCTGAGAAGACACGGACCAGCAACGAACGTCCCGCCGCATCTAGTCAACTATAGGGCGAATATGCTGGCCCTCCAGGAGATGGGAGTCGAGCGGGTGATTGCCACAGCGGCGGTGGGCTCGATGCGTCAGGATCTGCCTCCGGGCTCGCTTGTAGTACTCGCCGACTTCATTGATTTCACGAAGCATCGTGAGCCGACAATCTATGACAGGCCCGGGCCCAAAGTGACACACACGGACTTCTCTACTCCGTATTGCCCTGAGATATCCGGAGCGCTTGAGCAGACTGCCGCCGAGTTTGGAATCCGCCTGGGCAAACGAGCGACCTACGTTTGTGTAGACGGCCCTCGGTACGAAACGCCGGCTGAAATCCGCATGTTCGCCCAATGGGGTGGTGACGTAGTGGGCATGACAGGTGTGCCGGAAGTGGTCTTCGCCCGAGAACTGGGAATGTGCTATGCCACGCTCGCCATAGTATCGAATCTCGCAGCGGGGATCAGTGAAAAGCCGCTTTCTCACAAGGAAGTCGTCGAGCAGGTGTCAAGACGCCGGGAGGAAGTTGGCAGCCTTCTGGAGCGGGCGGTTGCCCTGATACCGCAGACTCGTTCGTGCTGTACGACGCCTACCGGCGAATCATCTGCTTGAGTTCGGTCAGGTTGCCGGCGTTGAAGTAGGCTTCTTCCTCGGTTATCAGCCCTTCCTTGAAGTAACGAACGAGGCACTGGTTCATGGTCTGCATGCCCCAATAATTGCCTTCGCTGATCGCAGTGTAGAGCTGACTGGCGCGGCCTTCCTCGATCAGCTTGCTGACGGTCGGAGTGGCGACCATGATCTCGACTGCCGCGATTCTGCCGCTTCCATCCGCCTTGGGCAAGAGCTTCTGGGAGACGATCCCCCTCACCGAGTTGGACATTCTCATGCAGATCTGCTGCTTCTCGTGCGGCGGGAACATGTTGATGACTCGATCCATCGTCTCCGAGGCGCTGGTGGTATGGATCGTCGAAAGCACCAGGTGGCCGGTTTCCGAGGCTGAGAGGGCCACATGCATGGTCTCCACGTCTCTCATTTCACCAATCAAGATGACGTCGGGGCTTTGGCGCACGATATACTTGAGGGCGTCCGTGAAGGACTCAGTGTCAATCCCCACCTCGCGTTGATTGATCACCGAGAGTTTGTCTTCGTGAATGAACTCGATAGGGTCTTCGACAGTAATGACGTTGCAGGGCCGGGTGTTATTGATGACATCAATCATCGCTGCCAGGGTCGTGGACTTTCCGCATCCGGTAGGGCCGGTGACCAGTATGAGGCCCTGGCGATGAATGGTCAGGTCGCTCACGACCGGAGGCATGCCCAGTTCCTCCAGACTGAAGATATCCAGAGGAATGAGTCTGAGCACCATTCCCATGGTCCCCCGCTGTTGGTAGATATTGGCCCTGAATCGTGAAACACCCTCGATGGTGAAGGCGAGATCCAACTCATGACGCCGCTCGAACCGGCCAATCTGTTCTTGTGTCATGGTGCTGTAGGCCAGGTCCCTGACCTCTTCAGCGGTCAGCGGAGGCAAGTCGAGCTGGGCGATCTTGCCGCTCACTCTGAGCGTGGGGGGCGAATCTTCCTTCAAGAAGAGGTCTGACGCCTTCTGAGCGGCTGCATTCTTTGCCAATTCCTTGAGATCCATGCTGTGCCTCAACTCCTTCGAACTTGCCCTCGGTAGTCACCACGATGAGTATACCTGGACGTGAAAATGTACGCCAGGGTGGCGGCCATGAGCGCGAGCATAACAATAAGAACGACTGTTATGAGCGTGTTGCCTGAGCTTCCAGGGACAGTGGTGTTCCCCGGATTCACCTGTGTCCCGAGCGTCGGAAGCTCCAGGTTCTTGAACCCGGAGTCCTTCACATGTATAGAGTACCGATAAGCATTATTGCCACGGTTCAGCGTGATTTTCACCCATTTGTTTTCGAAGTTCCCCCAACCCCTGAAGTAGAAGTCCGGCGACATGAGGTATTGGACCTGAATGTCCTTGGAGTTCCTGAAGGCCTTAATGATCGGTTCGATGGGGATGATACCATCTGTCGTGGCAGCCGGCGTCATGAATTCCACCGAAGTCATGGGAAACTCGCCTGACTTTAAGATACTTCCTTCGGTAATGCTCACGCTAGCCGCGCTCCAGCCCGTCTCCTGGAGGAGTCTGGAGAGATCCGCTTCGGCTTGGGCTCTCGTGACGACTTTGGGATATGTGATCGAGACGGCGTTCCTGGAGGGGTTTCTGGTATCGACGAACAGAAGCACATCCGGCATACCGGCTGGCACCGCATTCTGGGAGAAGGCGGTGCCGATCGAGCACAAGAATATAAGGATCAGCGCGAGGAATGCAACCTTGATATTCATTAGAACTTCGAAGAGCGAAGGTTGGTGGAGCTGATGGGAGTCGAACCCACGACCTTCCCGACTATCGGGACGCTCCTCCAACTGAGCCGATATAAGACAACTGGTGGAGCTGATGGGAGTCGAACCCACGACCTCTTCCATGCCAAGGAAGCGCTCTCCCACTGAGCTACAGCCCCACTCGGAACGTCTGTATTATACAACATGCCGGTTTCGTATGCAATACTTCCATGCGCTGCAACTTGAGAGATTCAGGGCGAAGGAGTATCATAACAGCAAGCATTCATGAGGGAGGTAATCCATGGTAACCGCCATCGTTTTCTTAAACGCGGACAGGAAGAGAATCCCCGAAACGGCTCAGGAGCTGGCCGATATCGAGGGGGTCGCCGAAGTCTACTCGGTTTCCGGCGAGTGGGACATTGTGGCGGTTCTGCGAGTGAGGGAGTACGAGCAGATCGCCGCCCTGGTAACCGAGCACCTGCTGAAGATGCCGACCATAACTCGGACCCAGACCCTTATGGCGTTCCAGACGTATTCCAAGCATGACCTGGAGCACATCTTCGATATCGGGGTGCAGTAGGCTGCAATGCGTCAGTGCCTGATCTTATGCCTGCTGTCTATCCTTTCGTTCGGCTGCGTCCATGCAGACCAGTTTCAGCTCCTCAACTATCCCTTCCAAACGGAGAGGGATATGATCGGCTACAACTACCGGTGTGAGAAGCTCCTGGCCGGTCTGTCACACGAGAACCCCGATCCCGACCTGCAGGGCTACCTCCTCACTGCCGCCGCGTTCACTTCCACAGATGGGGAGTATTCCATCGTCAGCTTCTCAAAGTCACCGGACCCGGCGTTAGAACGACTGAGGAAGGAGTTCGGGCTGTCGCCGCCTCCCGGCGGGGCGATAGTAAGGCTCTACCGAACGAGGGGCGAGATGCCCGGGCCTATCGCGGACATGTTCAGGGACGAGGTGGTGAACGGCATCACCTGGGCACATCGGTTCATCGCGGTTATCAAGGATGACCATTCGGACGAGCAGATAAGGAATGCCGTCTCCCACGAGCTTGTGCACGCCTTCATGTCCTCAAAGATGGGGGAAGGGTTTGACAAGCTCCCAAAGTGGTTCAAAGAGGGCACGGCACTCTACATTCCCGGCGGCAAGACCCTTTACGTGTCGGAAAACTCACGGGGACAGAGCAGTGTGAGCTGGACGCCTCAGGAGTACAACGAATACCGAACCATATTCCGCTATCTCAGGGCGAAACTTGGCGAACAGGGTGTAATAGCATTGGTGGATGCCGTCATGGAGAAGCAGTCCGTGGATGGGCCGCTTCGCTCAGTCGGGATCAGGGATGAAGGCGCTTTAAAGGCGGAGGCGCTACACTGGGATACGATGCGTCAGGTGAAATGGTCGGGGCTGATGGTCGGTGTGGTAGCCATTCTGCTCGGCATCATCATAAGGGCCCATCGGAGAGCGGTTCTTCTCTATGACCTGCGCCTGGCCGTGATGTATGCTAACCTGGAAGCCGCGGAGGATGCGATCAACCGGGGAGCGAGTGTCAATGCACCGGATCGTTTGGGGCGAACGCCTCTGGATATGGCGGCGGGAAATGAGGCAATGATCGAGCTGTTAAGGCAGCATGGCGGCCGTCACGGGAATTAGAGGCCGAAATCGAGGATTTGAAGGGCGCATTGGCGGGAGTGTAAGTGTCACTCCCGCCCGACTCGGCCTAGGCCGCCTTAGCCTCCTCGTGGCCGTTCGTCGAACACTGCAACATGGCCTTCAGAATGTCTACTCTGCTCACTATGCCGACAGGTTTGCCATTCCGGGTTACCGGGACTCGCTTGAACCTTCGCACGAGCACCACTCCGGCAGCATCGAGTATCGTCTCATGGTCTGCGATAGTGGTCACATTCTTGGCCATGATGCTGCTGACGGGCTGCTCCGCCATTTCATAAAAGCGGCTTTGCAGCGCCTCGATCCGCGTTTCTATGGTATCGCACAGCAGAAAGTCGGTGTTCCTCGGCATCATCGCCTGAATCACGTCATACTCCGTCACCAGGCCCACGAGATCGCCCTGGGAGTCGACAACCGGTAGACCACTAATACAGGAATCGTGCATCAAGGCTACCGCTTCGCCCAGAGGGGTTTCCTCGCTGATTGTTACTACGGGGGACATCATTATGTCTTTGACTAGCAGCACTACCACATACCTCCGATGAAAAATGAACGCATTTGTGCAGTGCGTGACAAGAACATTATTGGCGTAAGGCTCGGGACACCTAAGCGGAAGCGGTCAATTGCACGTTGGCGGGAGTGTGTGGGAATCGAACCCACCCGAGAACTTCATCAGCCCTCACACAGGTTTTGAAGACCAGGAGAGCCACCAGGCCCCATCCACCCCCGAGTGGATGTGGGATAAGTATACGAAGTCGAGGCCGGTGTGTCAATGAACATCGAACGCTGAACGTTGAACGTCGAACGCTGAACCGCGGAATCGGCTAATTCGTCGGCTGGCAGTTCGGCTGGCGGAGTTGCTCATGGAGCTCTTCCGGCAGCTCGACCAGATTCGCCTCGACAATGGCGAGGAACGCCTCCACGATGAGTGGGTCGAACTGCGACTCGCAGCACTTGCTAAGCTCCTTGAGCGCCTCGCTGATGGGCCTCGCATCTCGCCAGGGGAGATCGGAGACCAGCATGTCGAACGTCTCCGCGACAGCGATTATCCGAGCGCCAAGTGGAATGTCATGTCCGACCAGACCGTCGGGATAGCCTTTTCCATCAAACCGCTCGTGATGATGCTTGATCATCGGCAGGGAGTCCTTCAACCCCTCTACCCGCTCGAGCATTCGGATGGCGATGCTGGAGTGGAGTCTCATGATCTCAAACTCGCGCTCGGTAAGGCGGCCGAGCTTTTCAACTATCTCGCGGGTTATGCCGACTTTGCCCACGTCATGGAGGATTGCGGCGGAGCGGAGGTCTTTCAGAATCTTGTCCGGCAAATCGAGATGTTTTCCGATGGCTACTGAGTAGACGGCTACGCGTTCGCTGTGGCCGTCGGGAGCCCCAACGCTTGCAGATCGCAGATTAAGCATTCGTGCAAGGGCATTGGACTCGGATTCGATCTCTTTCGATTGTGAAACGGGTTGAGGATTCTCTTCCTGAGCGCGCTTTCCCAACATCTGTTATCACCTGTAAGGACAATATAAGGAAAATCAGACGATAGTATTATCGGTTGGGATGTGAGATGGCCGCAGGCTAATCGGCGAAAATCCGTCCGGCCGCTTTTGCGATGGCTGGGATTTCTGCATCATCAACGGTCCGCATGTCCAGCAGGAACAGGTCGTCCCCCACCCTTCCGAAGACTGGAGGATCGGATAATCGGAGCTCCCTTGCAAGATCGAGCGGGCTGAGAGACTTGCTCGTGAGCGCCACCAACCTGGTTGGCAGGCTCTGACCCGGCAATGATCCTCCGCCGACTTCCGAGAAGCCATCAATGATCTCAACGCGCATGTCCCGGATCTCACTGAGCAGGTCGGCTGCCTTCCTGGCCGACCGCTCGATGTCCTCCATGGGCCTCGATATCGCCTTGAGGGTTGGAACGGTGGCGGTGATGGTCTCAGGGTCCAAGTAGAGCCTCAGGGTGGCTTCCAATGCAGCAATGGTCAGTTTCCCTATCCGCAACGCCCGAGCAAGGGGATTCTTCATCATGGCATTCACAAGGTCTTTGCGGCCGACGATCAATCCGGCCTGAGGCCCGCCCAGGAGCTTGTCGCCGCTGAAGGTTACTACGTCCACGCCCGCCCGGATGCTATCCTGAATGAGCGGCTCGCCCCTCAGGCCGAACTGCGCCATATCAATGAGCGCTCCGCTGCCGGCATCGTCCATCACCGGTATACCGTGCCGCCGCCCGAGGTCAACCAGCTCCTCTATGGATGCCTCCTCCGTGAAGCCGACGACCCGGAAATTGCTCGTGTGCACCCTCAGAATGAGGGCAGTGTCGGGGGAAATCGCCGCCTCATAGTCCTTGATTCGAGTGCGGTTCGTCGTTCCGACCTCGACCAGGCGTGCGCCCGCTCGGGCCATGATATCCGGCAGCCTGAACGACCCCCCGATCTCCACCAATTGCCCCCGGGAGACGATGACCTCCATCCCGATGGCAAGCGTATTCAGGGCCAGCAAGACGGCCGCGGCGTTGTTGTTTACGGCGAAACCGGCCTCTGCCCCGCATAGCTCGGCGAGCAATCGGTCGAAATGCCGCTGACGTGAGCCTCTTGCGCCGGTCTGCATATCCGTTTCGAGATTGGAGTGGGCGCATGCAGTGGACTGCAGAGCATCACAAGCCGCCTGGGGAAGAACGGCACGCCCAAGGCCCGTATGGAGCACAATCCCGGTGGCGTTGATCACTTTCCTGAGAGACGGCGCTGCCAATTGAAGCGCCAGCTCGCGGGCTTGATCTACTATTATTTGGTCACTCGAAAGGTCCGTGATGTTGCCGGCAAGGATCCCCGAACGCATATCTTCCAGCGTCTGCCTGATTGCTTGGATAGTAATGCTTCGGGGGACATCCAGGCTTGCCAGGGCCGGCTCGCTCATCAGCCTGTCCACCGACGGCAGCTTCCTGACCAGATTGTGCCGGGCATCCGCCATAAAGAAACTCCTTGTCTGCCAGGGTCTCTTATATGTTACCACAATTTGCCGGCACGGATAATAGAAATCATCAACCAGGCCGCGAGAACGAACGATAAGCCGAAGCCTATAATGCCTAGAATGGAATAGCCTCGCCACAACGGCCCAACCTTGGAGGAGATGATGAGCGCCGAGCCTATGATAATCGCCGACGACATCAGGGCGAAGGAAAGACGATTGGCGGACCGGTCAAGCTCGTGCATGGGATCTTCCAGACCCTCGTGCTTGAATATGACGCGGAATGCACCCTCCGCCATCCGATCGAGGACTTCCGAGGTCCGGTGAGGAAGCTCCAGGAGCAGCCACTTCCAATAAAGCAGAGTGTGATAGGTCTGCTCCTTGAGGGTAGAGACCTTCAACTCGTCTTGTACGGAGCGGGCGATGTACGGGCGAGCCTCGGACGCAAAATCGAAATCGGGGTTAAGCTGCAGATCTATTCCCTCCACGATAATGATGACCTTGACCAGCAGGCTAAGGCTTGCCGGCAGCCGGACGTTATGCCTGGAGCTTATCTGGATGGCGCGCTTCAGGATTTCACCTATTCGGACGTCTCGGAGGGGCGCGCCATAGTACTGCCGAAGAATACGATCGATCTCCTGCGTGAATCGCTTGCGGTCGAGATCGGTCGGGGCGGTGCCCATTGCAAGGAGCACTTCCGAAAAACCGGCGGAATCCTGCTGGATGTACTCGGTAATGAGCATGGTGACAAAGGCCTTGAGCTGCCTGTCCAACTTACCGACCATGCCATAGTCCACGAAGGCCACGACACTCTCATCGAGGACGAGCAGGTTGCCCGGGTGCGGATCTGCGTGGAAGAATCCGTCAACGAACACCATCTTAAAGATGGCCCTGGAAAGATTGTCGGCGATCTGCGTTCGATTGTAGCCATGGGCGTCGAGTGCCTGGAGGTCTGTCACCTTGATCCCCGAGATACGATCGGACGTCAGGACGCGGCTCGTCGTCCGATCCCAGATCGTGCCTGCCATTCGAACCGAGGGCACTTCCGCGAAGTTTGCCTTGAATATGTCTCCGTTTCGGCCCTCATGCGCATAGTCTAACTCCTGGCGCAGAGTGATTGAGAATTCCTCCGCAAGATCAGTGAGACCGAATAGCCGTGCCTGCTTGCTGCGGCTTTCAAGCAGGCGGGCGATGCCGGCAAGCATCTCCAGATCGTTCTCGATAACCTGCCTGATGCCGGGCCGCTGGACCTTCACCACGACCGGAGTCCCATCGGTGAGTATGGCATAGTGGGTCTGGCCGAGGGATGCTGCTGCGAACGGATGATCGTTGAAGCTGCGGAAGAGCTGATTGATTGGCTGGCCCAGGTCTTCCTCTATGACCTGGACAGCTTCGGCAGACGGGAAAGGCAGGGCTTCATCCTGGAGTTTCTCCAGTTCGGCCGCGTAATCCGCAGGAATGACGTCAGGACGCGTGGACAGGACTTGGCCGAGCTTTACGAAAGTTGGCCCAAGCTCCTCGAGAGTCTCCCTCACCTGAACCGGACCCGGCGGTACCCCCGCCCTGCGGGCGCGAAGACTAAAAATGCCTGCCAGGCCGATTCTCGACAGCAGGCTCTCCCACCCATGCTTTGCCAGTATGCGACCAATCTCGAGATATCGCTCGAGATGCCGTCTTTTTCGCTCGAGGATCACACGAAACCGCCGTTCTTCGTTCCTCTTCCTTCGCTCCTCGTTCCGATTCGACCCAAGAACGATGAACTATGAACGATACTGACTCACCCTTCCACGGACTCCTTCTCTGGGAACGCCATTTGGTCAATCTTTCTTTCCAGGGAGTCAATCCTGCTCTCCAACATGGCGACCTGCGTTCTGTCGGCGACCCCAAGGTCTTTCAGGGTCTCACGGAC
This sequence comes from Armatimonadota bacterium, assembly GCA_035686805.1. GTDB lineage: Bacteria > Armatimonadota > UBA5829 > DTJY01 > DTJY01 > DASRZD01. The sequence goes on along the minus strand of DASRZD010000096.1, from coordinate 10,365 downwards.
CTGGGTCTTAATCCTCTCGTTTGCAGTCTGGCGCTGCTCGTCCGCTCGTGACAGGAGTTCGTTGTAGAGCTTGCGGCCTTCCTCCATGGATATCTCCCCTCGCTCGACGAAATCATCCACCATCTGCCTGAGCTTGTCAGCCGCCATATCGGCCGCTCCCACGCCGATAAGCATCATTTTGCGAAGTGACTCAAACATTCGGCACCTCCGTTCATTCCGATATATACCCCGGCAGGCAACCGATCAATCACGGTGCCAGTTGACCCTCACCAGCTTGCCATCTTCCGGCCACTGGTACTCCACCTTCCCGTCATAGGCCTTCTTCAAAGCCCTCCCGACTTTCTGGGCGAGCTTTTCATTCGTGGTGTACACCACCATCCCATCATCCGAGCGCTCGATGTCCATTATCCGCTCGAGCGGGTTGATCTTCATTGCGATAGCGTTCTCATTGTTCACCAGGTTGACGATCTCCTGCTCACGATCGGCCGCGAACCGCCCGGAGATGGTCAATACGCCGCCTGGGACGCGGTCTCTGATCTTCTGGCAAGCGGGGCATAATACCTCGGTCACCTGCTTCGCTTCTTTCAATTCTCGGCCTGCTTCGCTTTCCAGTTGCCATCTGCCATTAGAGAATACGGATCGGCATTCCCGGCAAACTGCCACCTCATCAGGCTTCATCTCTGGGAGATACGGATCCCCATAGTTCTGTATCTGGTTGCGGATCCTTGTCGGAGCGTCACGTTCCTGGGAGTTCATTAGCAGACTCCTTTCCTGGTAGATGATTACCCGGCACTCTCGGAGCACAAACAACGCTGCAGAAGCGGTGGGTACAGGAGCGCAGGCTAGAAGTTTCGGTAGGCGTACAGCAGCTCGGCGGAGATGAAGATAATGAGGATCAGGGCGATGACGGCTATTCTTATCAGGATAGGAAGCGCCCCAAGCGCGAGAACGACGATCACAATCGCCGCCATGGTAATAGCCCACGCAATCGCAATCTGTTTCAGGGCGCCTCCGCCCAGCCACTTCATCATCTCGGTCTTCGCCTTGAGATTGCCTTCGCAATTGTAGCAGTGCGTTCTGTCGGGGGAATTGCTGAAGCCGCATGAAGGGCAGACGATCGGTGGGGTCTTCCTTCTATCCAGCTCCTCGATATACTCCCTTAGCAGATAGGCCTCGTGCTTGCTTTCGGGGGATTGCTGGACGACGATGGACATTTCTGCAATCGCTTCGTCCAGATGATGCTTCTTGTAGAGCGTCTCCGCCAGTCGCCCTCGCGCGGCGAGGTTCTTCGGGTCGCTGGCCAATGCTTCGCGGAATCTCACGATTTGTTCGTCGTATAGCTTGCGGATGATCCGGCGGTCCTGGGTGAACGAGTAAACAAGCAGGCATGCAAAGCCAATGGCGACGGGCACTGCAACTACCAGGTTCAGAGTCACGATAGCCAGGATGAGCCCGACGTACGCCCCACCGATGACAACGCATTCCAGGCCGCCGATTGCGCCTTCGATATACAGAATCAGTATCCTGTGCAGAATGACTCCGCCAATAATGGCAAAGAAAGTGACCGTAAAGACCCCGAAAATGACGCTGCCGATGTCGGCCATGATCTACTCCTTGAGCATCTGCACGGAAAACTTGCTGTCGAGTGTCCACGTGTTGACGACGGAGTGCACTGTGCCCTCCGCAGACAACAACCGGCCTGCATTGATGCCGAAAACAAGTGCTGACTGCGCCTCTTGCTTGTTCGGCGAATCATCCGCAGTTGTCTGCGTCTGCTTGATCGTTGCGCGCCGCTCGCCCGAAATGTCTTTGACCTCCTGAAAGGTCGAGGCCACCTTGATCGCGGTTGCGGAAGGCAGGAGGACATCCGCAGACCATGAGCCTCCAACGGCAATCGGTTGCTCAGGGAGACTCGCAAGGATTATGAGCGGCGTGATCGCTCCCGAGTCCATGAGCGCCCGGCGGGTGCTGTTATCCTGCACCTGCTCCTCTTGGGGAGGGAAGATGACCTTGCCGCTCGGAGTTACTTGAAGAGTCCGCGGGTTATTCCCGGCGGAAAAGGCGTTCGTCTCGTGCTTCCCCGTCTTGATCGTAGCTGATTCGATCTCCGTAGATATCGTTGCCGTGCCATCTTCTGAAACCTGGTCGCAACGCATTCGCACCTTTGAAGTGACCTGGGCCTCGATCGGCACGGGCTTCTCCGACCCGGGAAAGGTCCGAGTGCCGGTGATATGCTGGACGATCTTGTATCGGACCGTCTGGTTGGGCGGGAACTTATGCGCCAGCGAAACAAGTCGCTCACCTTGGGCGAATAGGCTTCCAGAGCCCAGCAATAGGAGGGCCAGGACTAGAGGCAGTGCTCTTTTCATGGTAAGCTCATTCTACTTTCGACTTCGGGCCATGTCAAGCGACTGCCCAGTTTCACGATCATGCCTTCTGGGAATATACAATCGGAGGTGCGAACGTGTTCTGGAGAATCCTCGTTACAGCACTGATGGTTGCGGCGGCGGTGGGAGTCGTGGTCCAGCACACGGTAACGGATAGCGAACTGGTCACTGCCGCGCAGGTAAAAGCGAGCAGGTTCTCGCAAGGCGCCATCAGCCTCAAGGGCACGATTACCTACGTGAGCGATGACAATACCTTCATTTTGGAGGATGGCACCGGCAAGGTGGAGCTTTCGACCTGCCCAGTCTGGTACAAGCGGATTGACTTGCATCAAGGCGATGAAGTAGGAATTATCGGCGAGGTAATGAGAAACCCCTCTCTGCGGACGAAATCGGACTTTGTCTTGAGCGTCTACAAGATCTTCAAAGACGGCGACGTGATTCCTGTGCGCAGGAGACCCGGGAAACCGCCCTGGAGTTCACACCGGCTGCCTGAATCTGGGAACGGCTATTGAACGAAGAAAACCTTGGTTATCTGCCTCACGGTGGCCCCCGCTGCATCCACGGCTCTCATCTCGGCCAAGTGCTCGCCTTTGGATAGGGCCGAAGTGTCTATGTTAAACACATAGGGCTCGGCGTTGATCGCCCCCCGGAACACCCCATCCACATATAGCCTGACGTACTTTGTGCCTTCAAGGCCGTCTCCCTCTAGCTGAATGGTGAGCGTTCCCGAAACAAGGGTGCCGTCCCTGGCGGCCTTCGCTCGGCAGATCTCCATGTACTCGGCATTGCGCTGCGCCAGTTGAGCTTTCACCCATTCGCTGGTGAGCTTCGGGAAACGGATTCGGAAGTCGGTGAAGGAAGCGAGGGCATCCTCATGGACGCCCACTAGCTGCGGGAGCGGCATCCAATCCGCACCTTCTTTCCTGGCCTCCACAAGGAAGGACTTCGTCTCGTCGGTCGGATCGTAGAAAAGCCCGAAGTACCCGGAGAACAGAGGCGGCGCTCCCTCCAGCCATGACTTCGAAACCGGCTCGACGATCATGACTTGCGCGACCTCCAGGGCTTCTTTCCCATGTCTGGAGGGCTGGATCATGAATCCGCCCCTCGTTTCCACAGGCCCACCGTCTTTTGGGCCATCCACAATCGGCGCCGTCGAGATTGTCAGGACGCCGGTATGGCTCGTATTGATCCGCCCGACTCCTGTATAGCCGGTCGCATCGAACCGGCCTGCCCCTCTCACGGGCCTCTGCACCTTCGCGATCGTCTCCCTGCGATCCGAGTAAACTGCCTTGACCAGACCGCCCTTCCGATTCTCGATGATTATGGCGTCGGGATAGCGATCGGGGATGGTGACTTCGATCACCAGGATATCATGCTCTTGCGGCACATAGCCGTCAGGGATGGGCACGAGGTCATTGCCCATCTGTTTGAAGACCCTGTTGCCCACAAGCGGCGCCAGATTGCGGAAGATGGCCCGGCCTGTGGGAATGTCGGTGAGAATGGCGGAGCTTTCCGACGAATAGCCTCCAAAGCCCTTGGGCGTCTGTGCGAACTCGGCCGGCACGATACTCATGACCTTGGAGGCAGGCCGAGCGCATTCCTTTGCGCCTGCGGTCTTGATCCTGATGCCGTGAACGGCAGTTGCGGCGACCGTGCCCGGAACGGCATATATGCTCGCGAGATACCCTACGCTGCTTACAGTCGCAGGACGTGTGACTTTTCCGATCTTGAGATAGGTCTTGGTGGCGTCTGCACTGACTTCCACCGCGCCCGATTCGCCATTGAACACTCGAATCCGGTACAACTCCTGAGCGCATTGTGCATGGGAAGCGATAAGCAAGACAAGGACCGGGATAAGGAGCTTTGCGCGCATGACTAGTACCTGAATTCCTCTTCGATCAGACGCCACCAGTCATACTGCTCCAGGTAGATGAGGTCGAAGAGCATGACTCCCTGGGAGTTGCCGAGTGCCGCCTGAATCGCCCTGCGGAAGTCTTCCGGCTTGCCGGCGTAGTCCTTCAGGTAGAGGCTTGCGTAGACGGGGCAGGCTTCGTTGACGACCCTGCACGACAACCGAGCTGCGGCTTCGACCGTGGCGCCTTCCGATCGGCCGGCCGTCCTCGCTTCGGCGATGGTGGGGGTCGGGTAGTAGCACCCGGTGCAGAGGTAGTCGAACAACTCGGCGATTCCAGTCTGGTTGTACTGCGGCGTCATCCAATCGTATCCCGCATGGAACTTCTCGCTTGCCCAATTGACTCCCACGTCGAAATAAGGTTCATACCACGAACCAACGTAGTTGCCGACGATCAGATCAGGCTTGATCGAGCGAATGAGACCGATCGCTTCCTGGGCAAACCCCTTGATCTGCCATGCACGCCACTCCAGCCATTGTTTGTAGTACCTCCCGTGCTTCGGCGAGGGCTCACCGATCAGGAAGATGTCATCCGGCCAGGTGACTGGTCCCTGCCCGAGCCATGCCTCGAATGCCTCACGGCTGGTTTGGCTGAAGTCGGCGTAGAGGTTCGGATAGCGCATCCTGTCGAAGGTGATGCCGTCAATCTCATACTTGGACACGATCTCCCGCACGATCTTGAGTTCGTACTCTCGCGCCGGACCTATCGGGTTAATAAATATCCCAAAGGAGAATGTGCCCGATTCCTCGGATCGCTTGAACCCATCGGCCTCGTATGAGATCACCTGCCATTCCGGATGCTGGTAGGCCGGTCCCCTGCCCCATTCTCGATGACCCTCCGAAAAAACGTTCATGCCCGCATGAACCTGGATTCCTCTTGACCGTCTTTCCTCGATTGCCGCCGCCAGGAGGTCGAACGATTTCGGGTACGCGAATCCATTCACTTCCCCCAGCCTTGGCGCGTACTCGCTCAGATAGAGGACTTCGCCGCCCAAAGGCTTCACATCAACCATGACAACGTCAATGCCCGCTCCTTTCGCCTTGTCGAGGACGAGGGCGACGTCGGCACGGGTCGAGAGTCGGTGACAGTTCGCCTCGGCATCGAGCCAGAGAAGTTTCTTCTTGCGGCTATTCAATTGCTACCTCTTGGCATTCACTGTGCCCGGAGCGCCGACCGGTCGGATGATCAGAGTAGCCGGATACGCAGACCCCGACAGCGGAATGGTCTGGATGGAAACGACTTTGCTCCTGCCGGCGGGAATGGTGACCCGGCCGATGCTGGTCTCCAAAGGAGGAGAGAGCATTTTCACTCGGACCAGATTGCCGTCAACGAGGAAGATCCCGCTCGCAGGGCCTGCCGTTGCCTCGAATACCAATTCGGTGGTGAGAGGGTCAGCCATCGGATTCTCGAGGGTGGCTTTGATGTCGTAGGTGACGCCGTAGTTCCCATAAAGCTGTTTGTCCAGGCTGGCGTGCTTCAGGCCCTCTTTCCCAAGGCGCAGGAAGACCCACGGCTTGCCGGCAGTGTACTTGACTTCCATGTTTACCACCGGCTCGGGATAAATGTGGTCCGAAACGGCAATCTTCGAGAGGTCCACATCGCCAACAGGGATGACGGCTTCAGGCGGATCCTCTTCCAGGCGCTGGTCTTCGGGCTTGGCGATCACGCGCACCAGGAGCGGCTGCCCGGAAATCTGCCTCAGTTCCATGATGCCGCTCGCCGTATATGGAGAATTGAGGGACTGACTCACCAGCAATCGTCTGGTTCCCGGCGGCAAATCAATGACTCTGCCGATGAAGCTTCGATGGTTCTCCATGAACTCCAAGCCTGCCTTATAGCCCACTATGACCGTGTCGATCATCGGCAGGGAGACCCCATCTATGACATGAAGGCTTGCAGGGGCTGGGGATGGATTCAGGACGTCAATCACAAGACCGATCCGCCGCCCCATCATATTCTGATGGTGATAGAGCAGTCGAACCGCATGCTCAGGGGAGGCTATCCGCCCGGTGAACAGCACTTGATATTTCTCTACTCTCTCAGGATCGTTGCTGTACATTATCCACGACGTAGGAACTCGCGGCAGCGGCTGATTTCGCACTTCCACGTTGATCGCGAGTTTGACGGGAAGGCAATTGTCTCCGACCGCCTCTATCTTCATCTGGATCCGTGCAACTCTGGTAGGTTGGAGATCACTCGCCCACGGACCGCAGTCAAGGGATGCGATCCTCGCCCCCGGTTCGAGTACGACAGATTGGCGAGCAGCATCGCGAGCGGCAAGCAAGACCATCGAAGAAGGGGCATTCCAGCCGGTCACGACCGCCTTCCTGGCAGGCATGAGGGTCGCAGCATATTTCCTAACCGCGACAGTGATCTGTACCGAAGAGTCCTCACACTTTATGGTTGCAGTACCATTCCCCACCGCTTTTCCGGTTATCGTGAGCACCCCCGGCTTTCCCGTAATCGAAATCAGAGCCGGGTCAGAGACCTCAGCCTGAACGGGGCCGGTGAGCAGCGATTGCACGTTGACGATCCGGCTCTCGCCGAGCGGTATCATGAGGGAGGTCGGATCCGCTGAGAGCGGCGGCATGGTTAGTAGTTTCCGAAGGTTCATGACCCACGAGGCGGCCAGTGATTCGGCAGGCGTCTTATGGGCATGTGCCTCGGCGGCGGTCACCACCAGCAGCAGCGAGTCGCCGACCATTATTCGAGCAGTGCGCCCGGAAGCCTTCGAGTAGATTGTTTTTGCGTCGAACCCTTTCTGGATATGTGCCGCCAGTCGGTCCGACGCGATCTGCGCACGCCGAGACGGCGAAAGGCTGCCGTTGGAGGTCATGACATGGACGGCTTGCCGGCCGTTGACCATAACGTATGCCGTGCCGTCCTTCTGAGCTTCAACGCCCACTCGGATCACGAGCTTGGCCCATGAAACGGAGGCGAGCATAGTCAGAAGAACGATCGCGGTATAGAGTATATGTCTACGGTGCATCTAGGGCTAAATCCTCCCGAACATTTTATCCAAGTCTCGGTTCGAAATGCAAACGACGATCGGCCTGCCATGCGGGCACAGGTATGGATTGCTGGTCTGTCGCAACTCCGATACCAGCCTTGCCATCTCGTCGTACGAGAGCCTGTCGCCGGCCTTGACCGCCATCTTGCAGGCGGTAGTGGCAAGCACGGCCTCACGGTGGATCATGAGTCTCTTTGCGAGCGTAAGCTCGGTAAGCTCCTCAATCGTATCCCTAAGGATCTGCTCGTAATTCTTTTCGGCGATCAAGGCAGGAACGGCCCGAACGACAAAAGCGTCCTTCCCAAATGGCTCGATCTCAAATCCGAGGGATTGGAGGTCATCCAGCTTGTTCTCCAGCACGAGCGCTTCGCGCCGTCCCAGCGAGAGAGTAAACGGCATCATCAGCCGCTGAACCTCAATGTCCCCCTCGGCATTGGCAAGCTGATCATAAAGTATACGCTCATGTACTATATGTTGATCCAGAAGTAGAATTCCTTTAGGGCTCTGTGCAACTATGTACATGTTTCGGGCCTGAACTAATACACTTGCGCCTGAGAGGAGATCGCCGTCATCCACTGCTTCTGAGTTCTGAACCTCCTCAGGCGGTTGAGCCATTCTTGCCGCGAGCGCTCCCCGGAAGGCCTCCAGATCGAGCGAACCCGCAGATGGGGTCATCGGCCGCGAATCAGGCAGGGCGAAGGTTGGCCTGTGGATGGCGGGAATCGCGCTCGGCAGCTCATCAACTCCCGTTGGCGAAACCGCCGACGAGGAGAGCGCATCCCTGACTGACATGGCCAGCAGGTTATGGACCTCATATTCCCTGGTGAACTTGACCTCGATCTTTGTGGGGTGAACGTTCACATCCACGAGCTGTGGATCAACGTCCACAAACCCAACGAATAGCGGAAACCTTCCCTGGGGCAATATCCCCCGGTAGGCGTCATCCAAGGCGTGGATAAGATTCCGGTTTCGCACGAATCGCCGGTTCACGAAGAAGAACTGCCCCGAACGGTTTGGCTTCGAGTAGGACGGCCGCGAAACGACTCCGCAGACACGATATGAGCCTGATTCGCCCTCGACGGGCATGACCGCCTCGGCGGCATCTCTGCCAAAGACGGTGAGAACTGCATCGAGCAGTCGGCTCGAACCCGGCGACTTGAGGATCTGGCGGTCGTTGTGGAAAAGGGTGATGTCGGCCTCACAGTGAGATATGACGAAGCGGTTGACCAGCTCCACGATGTGCCCAAGCTCGGTCTGAGCCGTCTTCAGGAACTTCTGCCGCGCAGGGACGTTCTGAAAAAGCTCGCTGACGCTGATGGAAGTCCCGACCGGAGCGCCGGTCTCGGAGACTTCGAGGATCTCGCCGCCTGCGCAGACCGCCAGCGCGCCGAAGTCATCCCCCTCTCGCTTGGTGACGATTTCCATACGCGAGACTGAGGCAATGCTCGGAAGCGCCTCGCCTCGGAAACCCAGGGTAAGAATGGCAAACAAGTCGTCCGCCGAGGAGATCTTCGAGGTCGCATGCCTCTTCAGGGCGAGGACGGCATCCTCTCGACACATGCCGCCCCCGTTGTCCGTGACCCGAATGAGTCTCTTGCCGCCGTCCGCAAGCTCGATCCTGATCTCGGTCGCACGGGCATCGAGGGCATTCTCGACCAGTTCCTTCACGACCGACGCCGGCCGCTCGATCACCTCGCCCGCCGCGATCTTATTCGCCGTATCCTCGCTCAGGACCCGGATTATGGATTGGCCACGCTCGTTTTCCATCAATCCTTCGATCTGGGGTATGGTTGGATTGTTTGCAGGCCGCGGATCACGGAGTAGTGCTTGCGGTTGAACGTAGCTAAAGGAAGGCCAAGATCAGCGGCAGTCTGCCCTATGATGGCATCCAGCATACTAAGGCCATGCCTGAGGTGGTGTTCAGCAAACGCTGACAATGCTGAGTTCAGCGTTTCTCGAGAAGGCCAAGTAATCGGGAACGGGCGAATGATACGCTCCACCCGTTTCTGATCAGATCGGTCCTTACAGCCATCTATCAACTCCATTACCACAAACCCTGGGAGGATCAACTCGTCGTTGAGGGATTCGAGCCACTGAACCGCCGAGGGGAAGGACCTAAGCAGATCCACGATCACATCAGTATCTGCCATGATCATGGCTGCCCGCCTCTTTTTTCGACTCTAGCGCGAAGCTTGCGTGCAAACTCCGAAGTATCGCCAATATCTTCTCTGTCTTTCCACAGCCCAATGAGTCCCGACTTCAACAACTCGGATGCGGGAATGCCATGCGGTTTGGTTTCCGCTGAAACCGCGCTAAGCACAATCAGCTCTACTTTCTGGCCCTTCCTGTACGGGAGGCCTTTCAGAATGATCTCCCCATCCTTCTCCAACGTTTTTTCTATTCTTATCGCTTCCACTCTGTCCACCTCGCATTCGCTAGACTATTATAGCATCAATCGGTCGCATTTGCCTTCTCAGGTTCTCCCGTCTTTCAGCCTCGTCTGGAGCTCGTGAAGCTTGGTGAGCGCCTCGATGGGCGTGAGGGTGTCAACGTCAATTCCCTCGAGGTCCAGTAATACCGGATGCTGCTCAACCTCGAAGAGAGTTAGTTGGAGCTTCTGAGTCTTCTTGGTTATCTTCGCGTCATGCGCGCCCAAGCCCTTCGCGCCATTGCTTTCGAGCTGCCAGAGGATCTCCTTCGCGCGCTCGATGACCTCCTGCGGAAGCCCCGCCAATCTCGCCACATGGATGCCGTAACTTCGATCAGTCCCTCCCGGCATGATCTTCCTCAGCCATACTATGCGCTCGCCGTCTTCCTTGACCGCAATGCGGAAATTCCTGATGCCTGGAAACATGCTCTCCAGGTCGTTGAGCTGGTGATAATGGGTGGCGAAGAGGGTCTTCGCCCCGATCCGCTTGATGTGCTCCGCGACCGCCCACGCGATCGAGAGGCCGTCGAAGGTACTCGTCCCTCGCCCGATCTCGTCCAGGATTATAAGGCTGCGGTCGGTGGCATTATTGATGATGTTGGCGGTTTCATTCATCTCGACCATGAA
>DASRZD010000095.1:0-3915 GCA_035686805.1 Armatimonadota bacterium | reverse complement strand
GGATTGCTACATGGCCGACATCTTCCGGGTTCGAGGGGGCAAGGAACATTGGCAAAGCTGGCATGGACCCGGCGTGCAGCCTGTCTATGAGGGTCCGGCGCTCGTTCAGCAGCCGAAGGGCACATTGGCGGGCGAGGATGTGGAGTACAACACTCCGCGCACAGGTCCTGACGGCAACCCGCTCCTCGACTACCAGGCTATGTTTGCCAATGTTCGCCACGGCCCCGCAACGTCGCCATATTCGCTGGATTACGACTGTGATGGGGAGCGCAAGGTACACGTTCGGATCACCGGCCTCCCTGATCTGCAGACCGAACTCGTCCTGGCCGACGGTCGCGCTCCATCGCAACCGGATGACTACACCGCCTACTACTCCTTCGCCTGCCGAAAAGGCGATGCATCGCTCACGAGCCAGTATCTCACGGTCATCGAGCCTTATTCTGATAAGCGTGTCCTGGATCGCATCGAGCGCCTGGAACCGCCGGGCAAGGCGATCCCCGGCTACCGCCCGGCAGGAATCCGGGTGGCCTCAAAGGAGACTGAAGATACCATCCTTTCTACTGGAACCCCGGATGGTTCGGCGAAGCTGAGTGACGGCACAGCGCTTCGTGGAGATGTGGGCGTCATCCGCCGGAAGGGCGAGCATATCCAAAGAATGTTCCTTTCCAGCGGTACGTTTCTTTCTGCCGGGGATGCTTCAATCAGCCTTGCTCGTGCGGAAGTAACCGGGCAGATCGTTTCCCTCGACAGAGATAAGAACGAGATCACGGTTGCCATGGAGATCGGCCATCCGAAGGCGCTGATCGGTCGGCGGATTCGCATCGAGAGTACAGGACGTAGTGACGCCTACGAGGTCATCGGCGCGGAATCGTCCGTCTCCGGCATGAAGCTCACTCTCAGCACAACGAGCCTCCTTGCCGAAGGAGTTGCCGTTGACTTTGAAGATGGCGTCATCAAGAACAAGACCATGCTTGACTTTGCCGGCCTGAGCATGACCCATGGCAAGTGGCATCAGACTTACTCGCTCTACCGGGGCGCGATTATCGAGAACGAAGCTGGCAGCGCGTCTCTGCGCATCCTTGGCGCCCGCAACAGATCGGAGCCGGAAGCGGTCAGATACGATGTCGTCCTGGATGGAGCGAGCAAGCCCACTGCCGCCGAGCTGGAGTCACTCTTCACCGATTCCGACGGCGATGGTAGAGCCACCTTCCACTTGTACGAATATGGAGTGGGGGATCGAGTCATCGTCCCGGGACTTGCATCCCTCTGCGCCGCCGGGAACGGCGCCTACACTCTGGAAGCCACCGATGATGTCGCCCTGAGCCTGCCTGCTGCCGCCGGGGCGCGATTGCTCATGAGCAATGCCGGCGAATGGGTTGAAATCGGAAGATCGAGCGCCGGCTCGATCAATGCCGCTGTCCCGCTTGCCCGCTTCGGCGGCAAGGCGGACTTGAGGATCGGCGACTGAGGGCGGGGAGCAGAGACCAAGCGCCCCCGGCTTTTTGTCTATGCAGGATTTTCCGCCTCCGGGTCTAATATCACTCTAACTCATACTTCAGGGGAGCAAGCTATGTCACGAGTCTACAACTTCAACGCAGGTCCGGCGGCACTGCCGCTTTTGGTTCTGGAAAAAGCCCAGGCCGAGATGCTGGAATACGGCGGCAGCGGAATGTCCGTCATGGAGTTGTCACACCGCTCAAAGGAATTCGCCGCCATCATCGAAGCCGCCGAGGCGAATGTCCGCAAGCTCATGGGTATCTCGGACGACTATGCGGTCCTCTTCCTCCAGGGCGGGGCGAGCCTCCAGTTCGCCATGATCCCGCAGAACCTTCGCCGCGAGGGCAAGACCGCCGATTACGTGGATACCGGAAGCTGGGCGTCCAAGGCCATCAAGGAAGGCAAGATCGGCGGCAGCATCAACGTCGCATGGTCGGGTAAGGAAGAGAACTACGTCCGAATCCCGAAGGCGACCGAACTGAAGCTCACCTCTGGCGCCGAGTATGTCCATATCTGCTCGAATGAGACCATCGGCGGCATCCGCTTCACCACCTTCCCGAAGACCGAAGCTCCCCTGATCGCCGACATGTCCAGCGAGATCATGTCCCGCGTGATAGACGTAAGCCAGTTCGGCATGATCTATGCGGGCGCTCAGAAGAACCTCGGGCCGTCGGGCCTGGCGCTCGTTATAATCAGGAAGGACCTGCTCGACCGCTGCCCGGAGAGCGTCCACGTATTCATGCGCTATCAGACACATGTCGAGAACGCCAGCCTCTATAATACGCCGAACACCTGGGGCGTCTACATCCTTAAGCTCGTAACGGAGTGGGTGGATGGACTTGGCGGCATATCAGGCATCCAGAAGATCAACGAGAAAAAGGCCGCAACCCTCTATGCGGAGATTGATTCCGGCGACTTCTGGAAGTGCCCTGTCGCGAAGGAAGACCGCTCGATAATGAACGTCGTCTGGCGGCTGCCGAACGAAGGGCTTGAGGAGCAGTTCGTCAACGAGGCGAAGGGCAGGGGCATGGTCGGGTTGAAGGGCCATCGCTCGGTAGGCGGCATTCGCGCCAGCATCTACAACGCCGTCGGCCAGGATGCAGTCAATGCCCTGGTCGCCTTCATGAAAGACTTCAAGGCGAAGAAGGGATAAATCAGGAGCGAGCGTGCATTTTGCGGTATAATAGGCCTGTGGAGACTGCGGAGTGAAGGTCCGCGATGTACTCAGACGTTTGCATGACGAGGGCTGGTACGAGGTCAGAACAAGCGGCAGCCATCGGATTCTGAAACATCGGACTCGTCCTGGAATGGTAGTGGTCGCAGGTCATACCGGCAAAGACCTTGCTCCTGGGACGCTGAAGCACATCTGTGAGCAGGCAGGCTGGAGGGACAGAGCATGAAAGAGTATGTTGTCATATACGAAAAAGGTCCTACTAGCTGGGGGGCGCATGTTCCCGACCTTCCGATATGCGTTGCCGTAGGAGATTCATACGAAGAAGTTGAGAAGCTGATCAAGGAAGCCATCAACGCATATGTGGATGAGTTGAAAGCCGAGGGGAAGCCGATCCCCGAGCCCGTAACTCAAGCGGGCTGCGTCTCGATCGCTGCCTAGCAACGCCCTGGTTTCATTCAGGAAAGACTTCAAGACTAAGAACGGCTAATCCCAGGACCGCGACATGAAAGACCGCATTCCGCAGGCCAAAGCTGTGGCGGATGTCCGTCAGTTCTTCTTGACCCTGCAGAGGGTCCATCCGGATCTACTGGCCAAGGTTGACCTCAAAGAACACATCAAATTGAAGCAGCAGACCCTGGAAGGGGTTGCCGAGAAACTCGACGCGAACGGCAAGATCGCTGTAGCTCAGTTGGCATATCTGCTCTACTACGCCGCAGCCTTCTTTCAGGACGGCCATACCTCAGTTCAATGGCAGTTCGAGCCCAATGAAGAAAACACCCATGGGAAGCTGTTTCCTCCTTTCTTGCTTGGCTATGATAACGGTCGCTTTGTCGTCGCCGCCTCAACTGACAAGAGCATGGAAGGGCTGGAGATACTGTCGGTGAATGGAGAACCGGTCCGGGAATTCCTCCGCCCCATTCTGGATCGTTGTTCGGGTGAGACGCTTGTATTCAAGGCAGTGCGCTTTGCCCATAACCAGGCCTTCTGGTATAGCTTTTCCGGCCTGCTTGCTTCAACATCATCCCTCAGTCTTAAACTCCGGAATGCGCAAAGAAAACAGAGTGAGCGGAGTGTTGGGACGGTTAGTATTGCCGATTTCCAGAAGCTCGATGACAAGAGTCTGGAGCGATTGCGGCAGCACCTCGATCAAGGCACCCAAGTCCATTTCCTCGATTCAGACAGAATCGCACATTTCGTATACCCGGCTTTCAGATCCAGCGAAGATGAGAAGAAGAAGATTGACG
>DASRZD010000094.1:0-2426 GCA_035686805.1 Armatimonadota bacterium | reverse complement strand
TCAGTGAATGTAGGAGAGAAAATCGCTCTGCAGCGACAGGATGGTGTCCAGGGTCCTCTCTGCGGCTGCTGCGTTGTCGACCACCGGATCGACGAGCAGCGCCTGAAGCGCCAGCTCTCGCGAGCCAGAGAGTGCAGCCTCCACCGAAAGCTCGATCGTCGCCACCTGGTTGCTGAGGAGGCCGGCGAATCCTGTCGGTAGCCGACCGAGCCTCACCCCATGCACGCCCTTTGCGTCCACCGTTGCGGGAACCTCTACGACCATGTCGGACGGCAGGTTGTCGATAAGGCCGTTGTTCACCACGTTCACCGCCATCTCCTCCTGGCTGGAGTCTGACACGATGCCCTCGATGATCGGGATATCCCGCCAGTACTCGATCTCCATTGTACCGTTGATGCGCGACTCTGGAACCTGTTCGAGGCACCAGGAACGGTAGAACGTATAGAAGTCGAGAATGCCCTTATGGTCGACCGCTGAGTGTGCCCATTGCACATACTCGCCGAGGTGGCTGTCGGTGGTGATGGGGAAAAGGCCGAACTTCTCGAGGATCACCCTGAAGAGCTCCCGTTCCGGCCAGACGTGTCGGCGTCCTGGCTCCCGCCCTCCCTTCGAGCCTGAGCCTCTTGCCTCCTCGAGCAGCTCCTTGGTCGCTCCCAGGTTCTCGTATGAACCTTCAGGCAGCGATTCAAAGTAGGCGCCGGCCCGGTTTCGGATGTCCGGATAGGCGTCCCGGCCGCTGTCGCGGTATTGCGCCTGGAGGAGGGCGCTGAAGTGATTCAGACCTCCCGCTTTGATCTCGAGGTTGCTCCACGGCGTGTCGAGGATCTTCGGCAGATGCTCCGCGAGTGACACCACCTCGTGGCAGAGACCGAGGACCTTCAGCCCGGGATGCCTCCGGCTGATTGCCAGGGTTATGCGGGTCATCGGGTTGCTGAGGTTGAACACCCACGCTTCCGGGCAGATGCGCTCGATGTCAGCGCAGATGTCCATGATCGGCGGAATGATGCGGAGCGAATGGAAGAGCCCGCCGGGTCCGCCGTTCTCACCGTACACCTGGTGGATGCCGTACTGCTGGGGAATATGCCAGTCCTGCTCCCAGAGTCGATATCGATCGCCCACCTCGATCGCGATTATGCAGAAATCCGCGCCCTGCAGTGCCTCCTCACGCGAAGTGGTAGCAACGAGCGGAAAGGGGAGGTTCCTCTCGGCGATTCGGCGGCGCACGACGCGCTCGACTCGCTCGAGGGCGTGGCTGTCGATATCGTGAAGCACTATCGTACTTCCTTCGAGCGACCTGCTCTTCAGAATGTTGCCCACCGAACCCAGGCCGAACATCATGCTTCCTGCGCCAATAAGAACGATTCGATATAACATATTCAGGCTACTCCCCGCGGGAAACTGCCGCCATTCCGGAAGTGAAACGGATTGAATGATATATGAAAACCATAAACAGGATAACCGAAACAATCAATACATTCATTTGATTGGACCGGCATCCAGCTAAGTGCTTGCGGCATTCCTCCGGACATCAGAAGCCGGTCGCAGATCGCGCACGCAGGGCGAAGCGTTCCGACGAACTCGACAAAAGCGCGATTCGACAGCAGCTTTCTCCGGTGAAGCAACGAAATTTGTTGACAGATAGACCAATGGGTATATGATGATCTTTAGTTGCAAATGAAACTTCTAGAGTTTCATTTGCAACTTGGAATCAATGGAGGTACGGTATGACGAAGATGAAGAGGGCTTTGGCCGTCGGCATCGTGTTGCTTGTGTCGGTCGCTTTTGGCGCGTTCGCCAGCGGGGCGGGCGAGTCGAAGTCGAGCAGTCAGGGGAGCGCAGCAGGTATGGTGAAGGCTGCGTTCATCGTTTCGAACATGGCCAACGAATCGCAGGCGTTCTCCGCGAAGCAGTTCCTGAAGTTTGGCGCGCAATATGGTTTCGACATGTACACCTTCGACGCCAAGGGCGACACCCAGGCCGAGTCACAGATCGTTACGAACTGTATTGCCCAGAAGTTCAAGGTCATTTTTCTCAACCCGAACGATATCAACGCGATCGTTCCAAGCCTGATTAAGGCAAAGCAGGCGGGCCTGATCGTAGGTATGTTCTCATCCGACCTCGCGCCGGCGAACCAGCAGTACCGTGACTTCTACGCGGGTGTCAATGATACCATGGCCGGCCAGCAGGCTGCCCAGGCGTTCATCAAGCATTTCCCGAACGGCGCGAAGATCGTGGAAATCGGCGGCCAGGCGGGCCACGACGCGCAGATCAAGCGGCATGACGGTTTCAACGGCGACAAGGGGATCAAGGGCAGCAATATCCAGGTCCTCGATTACCAGGCGTGCCAGCAGTGGTCGACCGACCAGGCTCAGACCATCATGGAGAACGACATCGTCAAGTACGGCAAGGAGATCCAGGGTGTATTC
>DASRZD010000093.1:0-27082 GCA_035686805.1 Armatimonadota bacterium | reverse complement strand
CGATGAACTGCCATGCCTGCCGCCGACCCTCGATCTCCGCGCGAGTGAGGTCTTCGGTCGAGGTGCCGTCGGCTCGGTTGATCCTCGTCTGGTTGAAGTGAATCTCCCCTTCCCTCGTGGTGAGGAAGAGCAGGACATTCTCCCGCGGGCAATCGAGCCGCCCCTCGGCCTTGGCCTTGTTGAAAAGCTTGTTGAACTCCTCGCCTCTTGGGGGCATGCGGCTCATATCAACCTTGCACACGCGGAAGTTGAGGGTCATGGGCTGCATGAGGCCGTCCTCATTCCGGCCCTTTTCGCATCGGGCGCCCGCCATCAAGGCAAGGTCCGCGTCGCCCGTGCCGTCAACGAAGACCTGCGCAGTGAGACTCTCCTTGCCCGACTTACCCACGATCTCGACCGACTCGATGGTCTCGCCGGAAACCGCTACATCGCTCAGAAACGAGTGAAGCAGCACCTTGACTCCCGCGTCTTCGCACATCCTATCGGCGACGAACTTAAACGCCTCCGGGTCGAAGGCCGTCCGACTGCCCTTGCCGTACGCGCCGAGCGCCGTGAGGCGGTCAATGACCTCCTGAAGGACGCCGCCGATAATCTGCTCCTCGCCCGCCCAGTAGGTCATGAATGGGTTCACGAGGCCAGCAGTCGCCATCCCGCCGAGGAATCCATAGCGCTCGATGAGGAGGGTATCAGCGCCATTTCGGGCGGCCGATACCGCCGCCGCCAATCCCCCCGGGCCTCCCCCGGCAACGATTACGTCACAAGTATGCTTCACGATCTCCTCCGGTACTATAATCCAATGTTTCTTTTGTGCCCTTTGTACGAACCGGCATCGGGAAATCGATTCTTGACGATATTCACGAATCTCGCCGAAAACCCATATGAGGTCAAATCACTAATTGGGATCATCTTCACGTCAGAGATGGGATTGTCGTCAAACTCGTTCGATGGCAATCGTATGTCGCCACTTACTCTCTCAAGAAGGAATGTGATGTGCAAGAGAGGAGGGTCTTCTTCGGGCTTTTCGCAAAGATAGAGGAGCTTAACTATCTTCGTCGTCAGGCTTGTCTCCTCATTCATCTCCCTCAGAAGACCCTCCTCCAGCGTTTCACCTTCTTCTACCCTTCCTCCCGGCAGTGACCATCCCCTCTCTCTTGATACAACCTGCTTCACGAGCAATATCTTGCCATCTTCGATGAGTATGCCGGTGACCCTAGCCTTCACGGGAATAACAATCGCTTTCTGGCCTCCATGACCCAGGTTTCTGTCTTTGGAAAGTCATTGTAGCCCCTAAGAACGGCGAGCAAGGGATCATCAGGATCAATGCCCGCAGTCCGAAGGAGGGCGAGGTCCTGGAGCGATTCGGCGAAGACCTCCCATCGGATGGAATCAATAGGCCCATCCGGCCCAGGATAGACGACGAATGTGTCCCCATACGCCCACCCAGGCCATGCGAGCCCCGACTGCTCGGTGAACGGGTCAATCAGTTCCTGGGTCTGCGACTTGTGCCAGTAGTTGTAGCCCCAATGGAGGAATCCCAGCGCCCGCAGCTTGTGGAACAGCCAGCCCGACATCGCGATCTTCGCGAGCGGCGTGTCCATCAGCCGCTGGAGGTACTTCCCGCGCGGGCCACAGCAGAAGTACGCACAAGAGGGTATCCCTGCCTCGATGAACGACTTCGCGACCGAAATGCTGGGGATCGGCATATCCGTGAGACCCTCCAGCCCGAATCGGATGTCGCTCAGTGCGTCGGCGACTTTCATCCAGGGCGCGAGGTCCTTCAGCATTGCCCGAGCCTTGCGGTAGTTCTCCAGGTGCTCGTCGCCATGAGGCTCGTCCGAGACGTGGAAGATGGAGCGGTCGAGGAGGCTCTCGGCGGCGAGGAAGTCATGGAACTTGGGCAGGAATTGGGCGAGGAAGTTGCGGTAAGTCTCCGAGGTCGCAGGAGTCTCAGGCGGCCAGAGGAGTGCCGATCCGTCGGCATGATTGCTGCGGTAGATGCGCAAGGCATACTTGACGCCCCATTGCCAGAAGAAGTGCGTCCACTCGAACCACGTTGCCCCGCACTCCCGAGCGAGGTCAACCCAGCGCTTCACGTCGCTGAAATCGAATTGGTACTGACCGCCAGCCTCTGTGACCCTCACCAATTGCGTTGACCGCTTGACGCCGTCGGTGGGGGGCGTAAAGAGAGGCACGTACATGCAGTTGCCGCCATGCTCAACCATGTCCTGCATGTACGGCTTGGCGATCTGCCAGAAACGCTCCTCGAACGGCACGACCTTATACCAGTCGCAGAGGGCGTCGGCATAGAACCAGTGGGCGACTGGAAAGTCGTCCGCGGGCCGAATCACGAGCGGGCGGATATCTATCTCGGTCTGACACGTCTGACTGGTCTGACCGGTCAGACTGAACTGAACAGCCAGCTCCCGCTTCCCCGGAGACACGCCCGCCGGAACGTTCACCGTCACCCAGAACGCATGGCTCTCGAACGGCCCGGCAGTGACCGAGTTCTCGGGGAAGAGAGGATCGGGCACGAAGCCGGGAATATGCCCGACGCCATCCAGCTCCGACTCCTCGGTGTCGGTATTGTGATGCTTCACCGGCACATAACCGACTCGGCGGATGGATACTTCGAGATCACTCTCGACCTCCAGGCGAACCTCAATCGGCTGCTTGCCCTGATTCCGCACGCACGCCTGGAACGACACGCGCGAGTTTCGCGCGGCAAGCAGTTCGAGCCTGGAAGCATCGGAAGCGGGGGTCGAGGGGAATATGCGCTGCAAGGAACTACACAACCAGCGCTCAATCATCGTATGAACCTGATGGGAAACTTGCCGAGAGCCGCCACCGGCTCAAGGTCACCTCGGTCGGCGGTTACGACCTCACCGCCAATCCTACCAGCCATCGCCAGGAGAAAGCAATCGCCGAGAGGGAGCTTCATGTCGGCCTTGTGACGACCGGCATCCTGCCAGAAAGCCGCATCCATCTCCTCGGAAACCACAATGCCCAGGGCGTCGACATCTGAGAGGAGCGCCAGAGCCGCCTTCTCGCCGCTGACCCGCAATGAGTCATAGTAGACTTCGCATAGATTGATCGCATGAACGTAGGAGACGTTGGCGGGATCAAGGATGAGCTGCTGAACAGTCTCTGCGCCCAACTCATTCCTCAGGAGGGCAACGAGGGCGCTGGCATCCAGAGCGAGATTCACCTACCCCGCTCCTCAGCCTCGTTCTCCTCATGTTTTTGCCGGAGGAAATCATCCACTGAACTCAGCATTCCTCTGTACTTCCCTCTTATCTCTCTCACGATGGCAGCCCGTTCCTCCTGCGAAACGGCCGGCGGTTTGCTGATCTTCTCTCCTGCGAGCACTCTCTCCAAGTCCTCTTCCGATATTCGGAATATCCGGCCTATCTTACAGCCTGGTATGCGCCCGTGCTTGATCCATCTGCGCACGGTATTGGGTTTGACTTGCAGCTTTAGGGCGGCTTGCTCTACAGTCAGCGTCCTGTTCATATTCAGACTCCTCCATCTGGATTATACCACTTGGGGATACTAAACGCAACTAGAGTTCACTACAAGACACTTCGAGCCAACTCTGTTACTGCACCAGCCGCTCGCGGAGGAGCTTGTTTACGACCTGGGGGTTTGCACGGCCCTGGGTGTATTTCATGATCTGGCCCACGAGGAAGCCCATCGCCTTTGCGTCACCCGCGGCTATCTTGGCGACGACATCCGGGTTCTCGGCGATCACCTGATCCACAACCGGATAAAGCTCGGCCTCGCCTGTGACCTGAGTCATTCCCCTGGCCTTCACGATCTCATCGGGTGACTTGCCGGTCTCGAACATCTCATCGAAGATGGTCTTCGCGATCTTGCCGCTGATGACGCCGTCTGAGATCATCTTCAGCAGACCGGCCATGTCCTTGGGCCGAATCCTCGATTCGGTGACTTCAATCCCGGCAGCGTTCAAGAGACGGGTGAACTCGCCCATCATCCAGTTGCTGACCGTCTTCGCATCGGGGAACAGCTTGACCGTCTCCTCGAAGAAATCGGCGAAGGCGCGGGTATTCGTCAGAATCTCAGCGTCGTAGGCCGGGATACCGTATTCCGCAACGAACCGCTCCTTCTTGGCCTCGGGCAACTCGGGCAAGGCACGCCGCTGCACCTGGATGTCCTGCTCGCTAAAGTTCATCGGCACGAGGTCCGGGTCGGGAAAGTAGCGGTATTCCTGTTCGAATTCCTTCGTCCGCATGGACGCTGTCACTCCTCGAAGATCGTCCCAGCGGCGGGTTTCCTGAATGATCCGACCGCCGCCCTGAAGGGCTTTCTCCTGCCGCTCGATCTCGTAGTCTATCCCCCGATAGACCGCACGGAAGGAGTTCAGGTTCTTTAGTTCGGTCTTTGTGCCGAACTTCTCCGTGCCCTTCTGGCGGATGGAGATGTTCGGCTCGCAGCGCAGACTCCCCTCCTCCATCTTGCCGTCGTTCACGCCGAGATAAGTGAGGATCGCCCGCAAGCGAACGAGATACTCCCTGGCCTCATCTGCCGAGCGGATGTCCGCCTCGCCCACGATCTCCATAAGGGGGACACCGCTGCGGTTGTAGTCAACCAGGCTTTCGTCCGTGCCCGTGTGGATCAGCTTGCCGGTGTCCTCTTCCAGATGCACGCGGCGAATCCGTATGGGCTTCGTGATGCCGTCAACTGTGATGTCAATGCACCCATTCACGCCGATTGGGTAATCGTACTGCGAAATCTGGTAGTTCTTCACCATGTCCGGATAGAAGTAGTTCTTGCGGTGGAAGACGCTGTAGGCGTTGATCTCGCAATTGAGCGCCAGGGCGGCGCGCATCACGTATTCGACCGCCAGCTTATTCGCCACCGGCAGCGACCCGGGAAGCCCCAGGCAGACCGGACATGTGCGGCTGTTTGGCTCGCCGCCGAAATCCGACGTGCAGGCGCAGAACATCTTGCTCTGCGTGAGAAGCTCCGCGTGAACTTCCATGCCGATGACGGCTTCGTACTCGGTCATTTGACTCCCCAATTCGTAATGCGTAATCCGTAATACGTAACCAGAGGTTTCCCCTTACGCATTACTCGTTACGCACTACGTTCGGCTTCTTCGTGTGATGATCCGTATTCTGCTCGAAGGTGTAGGCCACCCGGAGGATCGTCTCTTCGTCGAACGGCTTGCCCATGATCTGCATCCCGATGGGCAGACCCTCATGGAATCCGCACGGCAGCGAAATCGCCGGGATGCCCGCCATGTTGACCGGGATCGTGCAAACGTCCGCCAGCTTCATCTCCATGGGGTCGTCGGCTTTCTCCCCGATCCCGAATGCGACGCTGGGTGCAGTCGGGCTAATCAAGACATCAAATTCCTTGTAGGCCTCGTCGTATGCCTGGCGAACGAGCGTCCGAACCTTCTGCGCCTTCAGGTAGTAGGCATCGTAGTACCCGGCACTCAGGGCATACGTGCCGATCATTATCCGCTGCTTGACCTCCGCGCCGAAGCCTTCGTCGCGAGTCTTGCTGAACATCGTGAGCACGTCGGTGGCGTGCTTTGTCCGGTGGCCATACCGCACGCCATCATACCGGGCGAGGTTCGAGCTGGCCTCTGATGGAGCGAGCAGGTAGTAAGTCGGAAGCGTGTATTCCATGATCGGCATTTCGATCTCCCGGTAGTCCGCCCCCAGCGACTTCAACAGCTCAATCGCTTTCCATACGGCATCGGAGACTTCGGGCCTCACTCCCTGGGCGAAAAACTCTTTGGGAATCCCGATCTTGAGGCCGCGGATGTCGTTTCTCAATGAAGCAGTGAGATCGGGAACCGGGATATCAACCGACGTCGAGTCCATCGGGTCTTTTCCCGCAACCGCCTGGAGCATTAGCGCGGTGTCGGTGACATCCTTTGTTAACGGCCCGATTTGATCCAGTGACGACGCAAACGCCACCAGCCCATATCGGGAAACCCGCCCGTATGTCGGCTTCATGCCCACGACTCCGCAGAAGGAAGCCGGCTGGCGAATCGAGCCGCCGGTATCCGAGCCGAGGGCGACTATCGCCTCGTCCGCCGCAACCGCCGCCGCCGATCCCCCGCTCGATCCGCCGGGTACTCGCTTCAAATCCCAGGGATTGTGGGTCGGAAAAAAGGCGGAGTTCTCGGTCGAAGACCCCATGGCAAATTCATCCAGGTTCGTCTTGCCCACCATCACTGCCCCGGCACATGCGAGTCGCTGGACTACGGTGGCGTCGTATGGAGGAACATAGTTATGCAGAATCCTTGAGGAACACGTGGTCAGCACGCCTTTGGTGCACATGTTGTCCTTGATGGCGACAGGAATGCCGGTCAGCGGGCCGATCTCTGTGCCCTGGCCGATCACTTCGTCAATGGCCTGTGCCGCCTTGAGGGCTTCCTCCTCGGTGATGGTCATATACGCCCTCACCTGGGGATCAACCGCGGAAATCCTATCGAGGACCGACCGAGTGATCTCCCGCGAGCTGACCTTTCGGGCCTTCAACATATCATGGAGTTCATGGGCTGTCAGTTTACTGAGATCCAACCGCTTTTCCCTTCACGCATCACGGATTACGAATCACGCTCTAACGAGTAACGAGTAATGCGTAACCGGCCTGGCTTACTCCCTACGCATTACCCATTACGCATCACGCCCTAGATTTCGACAACCTGCGGCACGACGAAGTAGCCGTCCCGGGTTTCAGGCGCGTTGGAAACCGCATCCTCCACAGGCAGGCATGGGCCGACCGCATCCTCCCTGAAGACGTTCGAGACGGGGATCGAGTGGGAGGTCGGCGCAACCTCGGTCGTATCGAGCTGCTGGAGCTTCTCGAAGTGTACCATCAGCTCGTTGAGCTGGCTCGTGAGCCGTGACTTTTCCTCATCGGCGAGTTCGAGCCTCGCAAGCCAGGCTACGTGTTCGACTTCTTCTTTGCTCAGTTTCATGTTAGAATACTACCCTTGCCGAATTGGTAGATAACCAGGGAATTATACCACCGTGGTAGGCCGGATGCAACATATCTTAGGGGAAATGGAGAATGGAGGATGGTCAAGGGCCCATGGCAGATGGCCGGATGGTCAAATGCTCCGGCAGTTGGATGTTGAACGTTGAAAGTTCGAAGTTACTTTCTTCTTCTCAGCAAGAGTCCTCCCAGCCCCATCAATCCGCCACCCAGGGCGAGGAGGGAGGAGGGTTCGGGGATAGCCTGGGAGATGAGCGTTCCGAAGTAAGCTCCAGGCCCTGGACCGGTAGCTTCTACGTAGTAGTCCAGAGTCGGTGGAACAGACGCCGCCCACGCTGCGAAGCCGCCCATGGAGCCTCCAGCAGGGATGTAGTGTGTGTTGGAACCCCATTGTATGCTTCGAAAGTCAATGAAAGGACTCCAACCGGTGGGAGAGACCGGATTGGAGAAGATACCCGAATATAGCCGCCAACCAAAGCCTTCACCATAAATCGGATCCTCCATGTGTATGTACGACGAAGTCGAAATGGTAGGTGGGCGCTTGCAGATAATAAGTTGCTGTCACATAAGGCATGGCCATTGCCGAGCAGGAGCTTGCAAGCAAAGTTAAACAGATTAGCGCGAAGTTTCTCATTTTGCGTCCCTGCATTCCTTGCCCCCTGGAAGTGCGGTCGAATAGTGTAGCAGCAATACTATTATGCCACCTATCGTCCGCCTGTCAAGCGTTTTTCAGACGACATATATATGTATAACGTTCCTGAGGGGCAGAAGGATACACATATCCCTCTTGATTAGAAAGGCCCATCCCGATGGTCGGGATGGGCCGTGTAAGAGGATGATGATGTTTGGTAGCCTATCTAATCGTGCGAGTCGGACTCAACCATCTCCCGAAGCGCACGCCGAACATGGTCATCAACCTTCGTGAACTGAATACCGTATTCCCAGCCGATGTGCCTGCTTATGTATGTCTTCACTCCCCGAGCGATCTTGCCCGTGCCGGCGAACGTCGTCATGCCCAGCAAGTCGTTCCCATGGATGCTGACCTCAGCCCCATCAGGGAGCTCGTCGTCCATAAGAATCCTGCACCCGCCGACGCCTATGTCCTCGGTGAATACGCGGTAGGTATGATCAGTGCCGTCCAAATGACCGTTCACCAGGACGATGTCAACCGGGATTCGGGCGAGTGCCCGTGTATATCGGCGACGCTGGATTCGATAGATCAATGCCGGCTTGCTCACGACGAGAAACGGCGTAGATCCCTCTCTGGTAGCCAGCACCGAGGTATCGAACCTGTAGAACGCATCCTCTCCGGCAAACCCAATGGTGATCGGCGAACCCGCCGACAGGGTCAGATACCCGCCATTTCCCAACGGACATGCCACTGTGAGGGTCTGGTCATCCTTATCCTCAATCGTGCTGCGATACTCACCGGCATATCTGCCCTCATGGATCTCGACCAGCACCGGCTGGTTCTTATTGAACAGAACCGTCCGAATCCGATTTG
Source organism: Armatimonadota bacterium (assembly GCA_035686805.1). GTDB lineage: Bacteria > Armatimonadota > UBA5829 > DTJY01 > DTJY01 > DASRZD01. The sequence goes on along the minus strand of DASRZD010000093.1, from coordinate 18,603 downwards.
ACCAGTCAATTGATTTCCGGCCGTTGCCCACGTCGAGAGTTGCTTTCACCAGGGCGACCAGGCTCTCCAGATCGAAAGGCTTGCTCACGCAGGCGGTAGCGCCCATAGACAAGGCGCTGGCTGCGGTGTCATGCCCCTCGTAGGCAGTCATGATGATGATGGGGGTATCTTTCCGAAGCTTGCGGATCTCTCTGAGCGCGCTGAAGCCATCCAGAATCGGCATGCGAACGTCCAGGATTATCATCTGATAATCCGAATCCTTTGCCTGCTGGATTGCATGAACACCATCATGCACAGCAGTGACGAGATATCCGGCCTTCCTCAGCTCGGCGCTGAGGATGCGGCACAGATTCGTCTCATCATCGGCTATTAGTATGCTGCGTTCCAACATTTCCGAGCCTCCGATCGTGGAGATTGGCCCGATTCCAGTTGTGTTCTGCCCGTCTGACTGTATGCAAAGGTGCCCAGTGCGATCAGTCTTCTACGTAATCCAACTCCTGCCACAGTCTACTACTGCATAAACCATGCCATTTCGACAGTGCATACCCCGCATTTTGTGATTTTTTTGGTGGATAGGTGAAGCCTGACTCCGATGACGAGAGAAGGAGCCCCGTATTATTACGGGATTGGTAGGGGGGTCAGAAAGTAGCGAATTTCTATGAGCCGGTTTTGGATGCCGACTGAATCGCGACCGGCAAGAGGTCGGGAGTTATGTACTCGGAAGCCGGGTCTGCGAGGACGACCCCGCGCTCGATGGCGTTCTCCAGCTCACGGATGTTGCCCGGCCAATCGTATTTCATGAGCAAGTCCATGCACTCGGGACTTGCGAATTTGATGTTTCTGCCGTTCTCAGTGTTAAACTTTTCGACGAAATGCTCTACAAGAGGAGGAATATCTTCTCTGCGGTCGCGAAGCGGCGGAAGGAATACCTGAATCACCTGAAGACGGTAATAGAGGTCCTCGCGGAACTCGCTCATAGCCACCGCCTCCTCAAGATTGCGGTTGGTAGCGGCGATCATTCTCACGTCCATGGATAGGGTCTTCGTTCCGCCGACTCGCTCGAACTTGCGCTCCTGGAGGACTCGGAGGAGCTTCACCTGCATCGAGAGGGACACCTCCGCAATCTCATCCAGGAAAAGCGTGCCCTGATTCGCCAGCTCGAATCGGCCTGCCTTCTGACCGACGGCGCCTGTGAACGCGCCCTTCTCATGGCCGAATAGCTCGCTTTCCAGCAGGGTCTCAGGGAGAGCCGCGCAGGAGACCGCGATGAAGGGTTTCGCAGCGCGTGAGCTGTTGTAGTGGATCGCTCGGGCCACCAGTTCCTTGCCCGTGCCGCTCTCACCGCGAACCAATATGGTGGCATTGCTGTTCGCCACACGCTCGATAACCTTGTAGACATCATGCATCTTGCCGCTGCTGCCGACGATCTCATCGAACTTATAGCGTGATCTCAGCTCCTGCTTGAGCTCGGTATTCTCCGCCAAGAGCCGCCGCCGCTCCAGCGCATTCTTCACGATCAGCTTGATCTCATCCATGTCAAAGGGCTTAGTGATGTAGTCGAACGCCCCGAATCGCATGGCGTCCACGGCGGTCTTGATGGTACCGTGAGCGGTGATCATGACCACGGAGAGGAACGGGTTGATCTCTCTAGCGCTCTTTAGGACCTCAATGCCGTTCAGGTCCGGCATGATGAGGTCGCACAGCAGCACATCGAGATCAGGCTCGGTCGAGATGATGTCGAGGGCTTTCTTGCCATTTTCAGCCGTCAAAACGCGGTATCCGTCTTTCGAGAATACCGCGTCCAGTACACGCCGAATATTCGCCTCGTCGTCAACAATCAGAATAGACTTGCCGTCCTGCATCGAATCCCTTCTCCATCACAATCTGTTATGACAGCGGCCGTCCGCGCCTGAGGATGCCGTCCTCTCCTCTTTCGGCGACGCCCTCTGCTTCAATAATAGCAGTTCGTGCCCTGTCACTGCAAATCGGAAGGAAGATTTCGAACGTAGTGCCTTCTCCCAGCTTGCTCTCGACGGAAATATTCCCCCCGTGATTTTCAACTATCTTCTGCACGATCGAGAGCCCGAGGCCCGTGCCCTTGGTCTTTGTGGTGAAGAACGGCACGAAGATCTGGTCAAGGGCTTCCTCTGAGATCCCGATGCCCGTATCCTGCACGGATACCTGTACGCCGTCCTCAGTCGGTTGCGAGCTTATGATGAGCTTGCCGTCATCGGGCATGGCCTGCAGAGCATTCAGGATCATGTTGCGGAAGACTTGCTCGAGTTGCTTGTCATCGGCGACAATCCGCGGCATGGTGAATGCCAGCCGCTGCTCCACGTCTATATTGCTCCTGGCGATCGCAAGATGCATAAACTGGACGGTGCGGAAGATTACGTCATTTATGTCAATCTCTTTCAGGTTCAGGCGCAACGGGCGGGCGAAGTCGAGGAACTCGGTGGTGATCCGATTTAGGATATTCACTTCCTCGATGATGATATCAAGGAACTCGCACACTGCGGCGTGATCGCCGTATTCCTTGCGAAGATACTGGGCAGCGCCCTTGATGGAACTCAGAGGATTTCGCAGTTCGTGGGCGATGCTGGCGGCAAGCTGACCGACTGCCGCCAGCTCACTGATCCTGCGCATCTCGTCTTCCATTCTTACTTCCTTGGTGACATCTTCGAAGATAACCACCAAGCCAAGCATGTCGCCGGAATGGTTGCGGAGTTGCGAGATGCTGATGTTTATACAGAGCGCTTCTCTATCGAATGGGCTGTAGTTCTGCTTATAGCCCAGGTGCCTCTCGCCCGTTTCCACCACCCGATCCACGGCGTCGAGCATGTTTTTCTTTTCCACCAGCGGAATTGCAAAACTGTCCACTAGTTCGGAGAAATGCCTTCCCACCGCCTCTTCCGGCGAGGTGTTGGTTATGTCCTCCGCAGCCTTGTTCCAGGAGAGGATGTTTCCATCCCTATCCAGTGTGATGACGCCGGCCGCAATGCTTCTGAGTATGTTGTCGGTATAGCTGGCCAGGGCGCTCAAGGCCTCAAGCTCTTTGTAGAGGGCGGCCGCCTGTGATGCGATCACTGAGAGAACGCGAACGTTCTCTTCGGTATAAAGGCTGGCCGCATAGCCATGGACGTTCAGGACTCCCACGACCTCGTCGTGCACGATGAGAGGAATCGCCATCAATGAGCGGACCTTCGGGTTACGGATAGTCGGCTGCCGGAACCTCTCATCCTTGCTGATGTCAGGAGAGACCAGTGCCTTCCGCTCTTTGATGGCCCAGCTCATTAGGCTATCTTCGCTCATGGGGAACTCGGTCTGCTGACACGGGCCGTCCGTAACTCCCCGGCAGGCCTGAACGGTCATCACACTTCGCTCATAGTCGGCGGTGGCAATGAAGGCTTCTTCATACCAGACGAGGTCTCGCACTATATCCAGGATCGAATCCAGAGCCTCCTGAAGGTTACCTGCAGTGCTTATCCGCTCGGAGAGCTGATACAGCGCCGTAAGCTCCAGCGCCTGCTGCTCCATCTGCTGCTCGTGCAGGCTGGCGTTCTTGATGATTATTGCCGCCTGAGAGGCAGCGATTGCGAGCAGCCGAATGATACCTTCCGCCGGCTCTCGATGCTGCTTGCAGCCCACGATCAGCATGCCGATTACCTCGTCCTCAGCTACAAGCGGGAAGAGCGTAACACAGGAGAAAATGGCCTTCAGTGCTTCGCCGACCGGCTTCACTGCCGCCGGCCATCGGCTCGGTTTATCTGCAAACAGACTGAGGGGTTCTCTAAGACCCCTGCCCCAAGCTATCATCTTATCGTCAACAAGCTTTTCGACCAGGGTCTGAACCTGAGTCGAAATGCCCGAGGCGGAACCTACCTTGATCTTGCGCCTCTTATCCAATAGGAGAAGGAGCGCGGAAACGTTCCCCACCATTCCACAGGCCACTCGCACCAAAGCCTGTGCGGCCTCGTCGCGAGTATATGCCTCACCAAGCTCCCTGCTCGCCTGATACAGCGTTGACAGCTCCTGGACTCTGCTATTCAGACTGCCATACAAGTGGGCATTCGATATTGCCAGGGCTGCCTGGCTGGCAAAGACGCTGAAGAGCTTGACATCTTTTTCATCGAATGGGATAGCAGGAGACCGTCGTCTGACGCTGACAACCCCCTGGGTGTTGCCTTCCCGATCTCTCAGGGGCACACAGATGGATGAGGCAATCTCCGGCCTCGGAGTGACCCTAATATCAGTGAACCGCGGGTCTACCTGAAGGTCGTTGATGAGCATCGGCTCGCCCGTGAGCGCCACTCGGCCGGCGACTCCGTCACCGTACTTCACCCTCGCTTCCTCAACGATCTTCTTCGAGAGACCATAGCTCGCCTTTATCTCGAGTTCATCCTTCTCGGGATCCTTCAGCATCAGCGAGCAGGCCTCGGCACCCATCACCAGGGAGGCGATCTTTGTGATCAGCTTCAGCAAGTCATTGATGGGGACATTGTTCACCGCCTGGCTGATCTCGTATATCGCCGATACTTCCTCGATCCGCTTCTCTACCGGGCTGGCCCCCGATTCCGTCTCCTTCGCCCGAAGATGAATCAGGAGATGGCGCGCCACTACCTCCACAAACGCCTTATCTTCCTTGGCAAGGCCGTCTTTCTTGCAGACAAGGGCTGCCGGACCGGTTCGCAAGCCATCAAGTGGAAACACCCAGGCCTTAGCTGACGAACCATCGTAGGAGATGTCAACGGAGGTAGGCTTGGAGCACTTGAGGACCTTCTCGATGCAATCGCGCTCAATTCCCGAACGCTTGCTCCTGGCGCGTATGGTCGTCAATCGCCTGCCGTCATTCAGGAGAAGCAGAAGCGAATCCGGCGGGAGCACTGATTCGGCAGCCGCCAGCATTGACTGCACAGCTCCGGCCTTGTCTCCGGGATGCCCGCAATGCTCTGCTATTTTGCACACTGCATGATATTTTGATAAGGAATCCGACATCTTTGCTGCCCATAAGCCGCTATAGACCATTATAGCACGAATCGGCCCGCAAGCGCTATATCCACGAGCGGGCTCAAGTCTTAGACGAGGACATGCACCCGTGGGTTCATCCCTGATACCGGTTGAAGAGCTTCCCCCACTCGGTCTGCATGAACTTGCGGATGATTCTCTTGCCCTTTGTGGGGTACCAGTACCAATCGTGGTAGATGTTTGAGGCCATGGGAGCCCAGAATACCAGCGGCGAATGGAGAAGTATTCCATCCAGGGGTCGCAGGCAGCCCTTCCTGATCAACTGATCGCCGGCAATCACTAGACTTCTCTTGGAGGTGAAGCCAAAGTTGACATTGGATATGTCCTCGCCCAGCACCTCGATCTCCTTGGGATCGCCACAGCCCAGGCCCATCTCGGTTGCCATTCGGATATAGGGGATGCTCATAGGGTCGAAGCCCATCATCTTGGCGGCGATGGCGTCTATAGCCACCGAGTCCCCACTCGCTAAAATGTAGTTGTGGATCTTCGGCTCCATGGTTCGAGGGCCTGCCCCATCCCCGCAAACGGTCCCATCCATGACTGCAAACACCCCCGGATGAAGCTCCTTCTGCATGATCATAAGATCAACAAGCACTTCGTGGATGTACTTGTGGGCGTAGTGCCGGACCTCTTTCAGCAAGCCGCCGAACGCGTTCTTGATCGCACCGGTAGTCGTGCTGTGGCCGTGGGTCTTGACGGTCGGCAGGTGGATGATATTCTTCCCGATATACATCTTGGGAATCTCTATTCCCTCGGGGAAGATATCATTGAGTTTGAGCAATGGCGTCTTGAACTGGTACTTCACCCATTCGACGCCGGGGAGCGGAGTGAACGACAGGCCGTATTTCTCCAGCACCGGCATCCATCGGTTGTTCTTAGCCCCTTCCACCGGCTTAGTGACGACCGTCTTGTTCTCGACCGGAATGAGCTTGGCGGGATCCCAGCCGTCCTGAAGCATAGTCCGAACGACGCCCTCGAGCTGCCAGGGCTGAGACGAGGACGCAGGGAAGTATTTCGTCCATGAGAGATTGAGCTTGATGATGGTCTCATGCTCTGCAGGCAGGAAATCCTTGTAGCCGGCCATATGCATGAGCTTGCCATAATCATCCAGAACCGTATCAGGCGATGTTTTCAGAACTGCGACTTTCGACATATCATTGACCCTCATTTAGAGCGATGCGTTGAGCAGGGAACAATATGATCTTCCGAGCCCAGAAGTTGTATAGGAATATCAGCACTACCGAGATTAGCTTGGAAACCATGACGCTCAGGTGGCACCATTCTACGCCCGCCGCCACCACAAGCTCCGTCAAGCCCAGCGCAATAACCCCGATGACAGTGAAGATGATGAACTCCAGACGTCTATCGCTGATGGCTCTGTGCGGGAAAATCCATTTGACGCTGATCACATAGCTGACAACCATGCCCGCCGCATAGCCGACAGCCACGCCATATACATACCAAAGATGGGAAAGGTTGATCAGAGTCCAGAGAAGACCCATATCAACAACAGTCGCCGCTCCTCCGGCAATGCCAAATCGGATCATCTGACCGAACGATGATTCGGTGGGCAGCAGCAGTGTATTGGTTCTGGCTTCATGTCTGGTTGAGGACATGCTTTTCACTAACCTACCTGGAATTCATGCGGCAAAGCAAATTCTACCAACGCTTTCACCTGGTGTCAACTAGCTCCCCCTGTAGACGTCGATACGCTTCAGTTCCGATATCCGGTTAAGCGCTCTCAAGATCTGACTCCAGGGACTCGGATTTGCCCGAAGCGACGTCCAGTTGACCCAGGTCATGCGGATCATGCTCGAGCATCCATGCATACAAACCCAGAGTCAGCTCGGTGACTCGGTCGTAGTTGTATTCCTTGACCCCCCGGGCCAATGCTTTCGCCCGCAACTCATCCGCCAATGCCGGATCCCCAATCACGCGACCCAACGCTTCGGCAAGGCCGGCAACGTTTTCACTCTCGAACATCACGCCGGCGTCATGGACTACTTCCGTGTTCGCCGGGATATCGCTGGCTACTACACAATTCCCGTACGCTACCGCCTCTAGCAGGGTCACCGGCAAGCCTTCCATAGTGGATGGGTGGACATAGCAGTAGGCACTGGTGTATAGCTCTTGGAGCGCCTCACCATACACATAGCCGGTGAATATGATCTTGTCCGAGGCGTGGGACTGCAATTGGGCGACGTAATCCTCTGAGTGACTCGACCCTCCCGCAATCACCAACTTCATATCGGGATTCAGCCGCTCGTAGGCGTCTATGAGGAAATGGCAGCCTTTCTCGGGAACCAGGCGTGCAACAAAGAGGATGTAATCCCTCCGGCCGATGCCGTATGCCTTTATCTTGTCCGGCGGAAGAAAGACAGGATCGGTGACGGCGCTGGGTATGTACGTGACCGGCCTTTCGTACTTCTGCTCCAGATGGCTTTTCAGGAACTTGGAGACGGTGATAGTGCGATAAGGAAACCAGATGGAAGCATATTCGCCGAATTTTAAGTACATCCTGGCGGGCTTGGCCCACTTTTCACGCTGCCAGTCGAGGCCGTGAACCGTGACGACCGTATTCTTCCCCGCCATGCGGGCCAGTATGGCCATGGTGGCCGGCCCGATGGCATGATAGTGGACGATGTCATAGTCCTCGGTCATTGCATGGATGGTTGCGAGGAATGTGTGGACTATCGCGTCCAGATTCTTGCTGGGGATGGTTGGGATCTTTTTCAGGTGGACTCCTTTGTAATACTCCTTGTCGGTGGTCGTATAGTAGGGACGGCAGTAGACAGTCACCTCGTGGCCCGCCTGGACCATGCGGGTAGCGATCTCCTCGACATGGTGCTCGATGCCGCCCCAGGTCGCCGGTATTCCTTTCGTGCCGATCATTGCGATTTTCATTGTTCTTCGTTTGCGAGTATCAACGCCGTATGCGGCGTGATGCTTATTTCACCAGTGACCCTCTCCCCGGCTGGGTTTCGATACTCGCCGTCAAGTGAGAAGTTGATCGTCTCCTGGGATTCGTAGTTCAAGAGCACGACTCCGCAGGTGAACTTCCGGCTCCAGAAGTACTTCCCCGGCGTCTTGATCGCTCGCTCCACCGGCTCGCCGATATACAAATCCCATAGTGGATCCCAGAAGGGCTTCCAATCATACGCATAATCATAACTGCGCTTTTCCTGTGATGCTGGAATACCTATATAGTACATCGCCAGCGAAACTACCACTTTACGCTTGAAATCCGGCGTGTCGGGTACGGCAGGGTTATCTGCTATAATACCATTATTGGCAAACCAGACCTCCAGTGGATCGGAGGCCAGAGCCTTGATGCGCCTCTCGATTATGTTGCCGGGAAGCCACGCACCGTTGTTGCCACGCCAGTCAACCGCTCCCTGCTCGTAAATCGTCCCGTCCACCTTCGAGCGCTGCCAGATTGTCTTCAGCCCGATAGTCCCGTATTCGCCTGCGCAGTTTCCAATGACACGATAACCAGCCTTTTGCAAGCCTGTCACCACATGTTCAAAGAAGGGTTTCCAGGCACGATAGAACCACTCGTCATCCGAAGGATAGTCCTGTAGGCCTTCCAGCTTAAGAACCTGCTTGAGCGAGGAAGCGGAGGGCCAGAGATAGTCGAACACCACTCCATCAAAACTCTTGCCATCCATCCTACTAAGCGCACCATCCAGGTATGCTTCTTTGAATCCGGGTTTCCCAACATCCAATAGCCATGTACTATCATTCTCCTTTGCGATAGTTCCTTCTACGCCTCGTAGCCACCAGTTGTTCCGGTCTATCATCCTCCTGGTTAGCGGAGTCTGCATGCGCTCCGTGTTTGACGGGTCTTTCCAGTCGGAATCCCAAATATTCTTACATAGGAGATCGTAGAGGCAATAAACCTTAGCATCGGGATTCAGCGCCTTGATCTTCTCGGGTGTTACTGGCGAACCTTCTCCACAGCAGATGTTATCCCTTTTAGCCAAAATAGCTATGTCGCCTGGAAACCAATTGTTATAGTTGTGCAGCCTCACTGACCTCGGCGAGGAAGAGTCCGCCCACAGGGCCTGCGCAAGCAAACCGAGGACCGCTAAGACGACGAACCTTCTCCTAGTGTTATGTCCGCCCAAGGACCCTCCAAAAGCTGTTCTATGGCTTCGACGCTTGAAGAGTGTAATGATAATTGTGAAACGTGCGTATATATCGGCTCCTGCTCAAGAGTTGGTAGATTCGATAGCGCAAAGGATCAATGCAAGGATAGGAAAAGCTGCCATACATCCTGACATCCTGGAAGCCAATCCTCTCGAGCAGTCCGATAACCGATCTCATACTTGTCGGAAACTCATAATCCGCGGGCTCGAAAGCCGAGTGCTTAAGTTTGTGGTAAGCTTTCCTAAGCCTCCGATGTACCGCCTTGGGCAGGATCGATTTTGGCAATTGGAAAAGTCCATGTGAGTTAGGATCTTGCAGGAAGAGCATTCCTCCTGGCTTAATGAGATCATAGAACGAAGTAAGGATTTGGTCTAGCTTCTCCCACTCATGGTGGACAACATCTGTGGAAACCAGATAGTCGAACGATGAGTCTGCGAACGGCATGGCTCCTATGTCGCCCAGGACACAGAGTTTCGCTCCCCCGACGTTCTTGAGGCGGCTGACTGTGCTGTAGACCAGGTCGAAGTTCACAAAGGCAATGCCTTGATCTTGGAACAGACGAAAACTGTCATCATAGCCGCAACCCGCGTTGATCATGGTCTTCCCGGATGGGATCGCCTCCCCCCGTTGGCATCGCGAATTCGATCTTCAACCATATTCCAGAATTCCCTCTTAGACAGCCGCCACTAGTCCAACCGGAAACGCTGCGTCGGAGTAGGATCGCCTGTCTTGTGATGGGCAAGATGCTCCTCTTCCGCCAGGTGAGTCTGATCTACATCCCGAGGAAATAGAATAGGAATTCCGTCTCGAACCTCGAATTGCCTCCCGCAGGACGTGCATATGAGATGCTCACCATCTTCCTTGAGCGAGCGCCTGCACTCGGTGCATACCAGCATGCCAAGCAGTATAGGATCAACCATTGCCACAGACTCCGGCGTATATTCCCAGCAGGGCCTGCATGTATACCTCAATGGAAAAGCGCTGCTCAGCCTTCAGTCGGGCGTTCCTTCCCATTTCACTTGCCAAGGTCGGATCATTCATCAGTGTCCGCATATGGGATGCCAACTCGTGCGCATCGCCCGGTTCGTATAGCAGGCCGTCAGCGCCCTCCTCGATCAACTCCGGAATGCCGCCGATTCTCGATCCGATGACCGGTTTGCCAGCAGCGAATGCCTCGAGAATTACCATGGGGCAATTCTCATACCACTCAGACGGCACAACCACGAACCTCGCCTCCCGACGCAGACGGACAAGTTCATCGCCCGTCTGGAAGCCTAGGAACTTGACCCGAGTCAGATTCTCGGCCTCCACAATTCGCAAGCCTTCTTCATACATCGTCCCTCTGCCTGCAATGCGTATCTCGAAATCCGGGATTTCCCTGCATGCCTCCAGTAGGGTCCTTATGCCCTTGAAAGACTCCACCTTCCCGAGAAACAGGCCATAGTCTCCAGGGGTAAAGCTCGGGGTTATGCTCTTCGTCTCTGCATAGTTGTACAGAACCTCGATCTGATCCTCCCTGATGCGCCCATGCTCCACCAGTTTCCCTTTGAGGAATTGGCTCGGGGTGATGAACAGATCAACATTTCGCTCGTAAATCCTCAGCCACCGATGCACAGTCTCCTCAACGCAGCACACCAGACTGCTCATCACCGAATCCTTGACGCACTTGTTTATCACTGCATGGTGAAACCACTTGCCGGCACATCTTTCACAAACCTGGCCTTTCCTCAGGAACAGCATGTTCGCACATAAGGGTTTTCCGTCGTGCAGCGTCAATACGGTCGGAACCCCGGCCTTTCGCAGAGCGCACAAGATAGACGGCGAGAGCTGGTGATAGATATTGTGAGCGTGAGCGATATCAGGCTTGACATCGGCGATCAGCTTTTCGATCTGCCGCCTGGCATCGGTCGAGTACATAATATCGGCCGCTTCCTTGACCAGACGGCGCACTCCCTTCGACCGCCGTGTGCCATAGTCAATATTGGGGACGAAGTAGTCCGAATACTTGGACTCACGATTATCAGGATGTGCCATCGCAAAAGGAATTGCGGTGTGACCGAGTGCCTCCAATTCCCTTATTGTGTCAAGCACTATGGTTTCCGGACCGCCTACCGGCCGGTAGAACTTATTGCAGACCAGTATCTTCATCTCTCATCCACGCCCAGTACCCCAAGCACCATCTCCGCCGTGGACACGATGCTGTTGTCCTCCGGCAGGGCCAGCGCTCTATTTGCCAGCAAAGAAGCATCCGGCATGTGCCCGCCGGAGACCTTTCGATGGCTTGGGTTCACATCTATGAGCGGCCCAAAAAGCGACCGGCCGACTCCATATTCGAAGTCGAGTTGGAACACTACCTCCGGATATATATACGCGTACGGCCCGTCAAACATCTCCTCACGCCGCTTTGCCCACCTGACAACCGGGCGGCGGGTATGCGGATCCTCAACCGCCAGGAGGCCTTTGATCAACCTGCCGACCATCTCATCATACTCCCGGTCGTCGCCTTGAAAAGCGGACCTTGGGAGCTCGATCCCGCCGTACGGGTTCATTCCGGAGAAGCGAGCCACCTGCGCCGAACTTGCCGATTTGTCTATGACATAGGTTGATTTCTTTAGTGCTTTTGCCCCCGGCAGCCAGCCGCCGATCTTGTATCCCAGGTCATGGAGGTCATACTTGTCCAGCGTCCTCAGGGCAATGGATTTCGCACGCTCCATCAGATACTTAAGGCCGAACTTGCCGGCGCTCGATCTCAGCAGCCCCTGCCGCCTAAGAAATTCGTTGACGTAGAAAGCCTTCGTACAGCGCATGCCGTGACCGTGATCGCTAAGGACAATCAGCGTGCAGTCTTCGTCCATCAGCTCAAGGAATTCCCCAACAATCCGGTCGTGGAGTCGGTAGAAATCAGCTATCACCTCGGAATACGGGTTCTTCCCAGGATAGGTGGGATCTGCCGGGTCGCAGAACCGCCAGAATGAGTGCTGAATCCTGTCGAGGGAAAGAAAGTTCATGAAGAACAGACCCCATTTCTCCCGGGCGAATAGCTCCTTTGCAAAGCCGAGATGATTCAGCGTCAGATTCCAGGTATGCTCTCTGAATGGTTCGAGCGTTTTCTTCGTGGGCGTTCCCACTATCCCCCCAAGCTCGGGGACTTGGTGCTCGGTCGTTACCGATTCGGGATAGGATTGGACATCGCCGGTCACGAACACCGGTCCATTGACCATAATGCCGTTGACCGGCCATACGGGATAGGCTAGGAATGGGTTGATGACGCAGACTCGTTTTCCGGAGCGGCCGGCAGTATCCCAGAAGGTGTTCCCCGTGAGAACGGTGGTGTCGCAGGACAGGTCTTTCTTTTTCGCGTCAAGGTAGTCTATCGAGTCCAAAATGCCATGATGATCAGGAGAAAGCCCAGTATATATGGAAGCCCAGGCAGGCACGGAGTCAGGCGGGAATACCGAAGAGACGCGCGCAAACATCCCTTCGTCTCGCAGCCGGCGGAAGTTTGGGAGATCGTCCCACCATTTCTCCAGGAGATTGGGATCCAACCCGTCCATTCCAAGGATGATGGCTCTCACGACTTGCCTCCGCCCTTTATGCGCGCGACCGCGTCGTTCAGGACGGTCTTGGCAATCTCCTCAATGCTTCTCGTGCCGTCAATCCTCATGAAACCGAGCTTATCGCTCAGGAAGGAATAGACTTTCGCACGGTCTACGAGATACTCCTCTGCCATGACGTTTGGGTCGTCCTTGCGTCGAAATGCCACTGCCGGAGGGACATCAAGGAAGTATACGCAGTCCGGCTTTGGAAATAGCCGGATAAGCGGATGCCTGGCTAGCTTCAGTATCCCATCTCCCGAGCGGTCTAGATTGATCGCCAGGTCGGCCAGCGCGTCATATATATACCGGTCGCAAACCAGGGCCTTGCCACCCATTGGGCGCAGCCTCATCGTGAAAGTGACCTGTATGAGATACTCGAGAAGGCTCACGTTCAACCAGATCCATCCCAGAGGCGGCCTGGACAGAATCCCCTTCTTCGACGACGTGAAACCGTCGTAATCCGAACTGTCTTTCTTCCCTCGAATCCGCCTTTTCGCCAGCTTGATGAGCGGCATCAGCAGCCTGGGGCTGTACCTGCACCATGTGTAAACACTCGGTATCCCACGAGCATTGAGGCTTTCCGTCAGCCTCTCCGCCTGCAAGGTCTTCCCTGAGCCGTCAATTCCAACAAAGCACAGAAACATAGTGTCACTCATCTGAGACGATAGCAATCAAAGTCTCGGCAAGCAGAGTCACCCTCTGACCGATGATCCGCACTCTGACATCGCTGGGAAAGAGCGCGCGAAACTGGCGCTTAGAAAGCAAGTTGAAGCTCTCGCCCCACAAGGGGATCATGTACTGCCGCCCGGCTCTGGCGAGCATCCAGTTGCGTATCGGGCGCGGCATATATTGCACGAATGGCAATCTGGAATGCAGTTCCACCGGGAAGTGCCTGTTCGGCGTGGTGATAAAGACCTTGTGCGCCACGCGACACATCTCACGCACGAAACTTGCTTGGTCTGCCGTGTTACCTACATGCTCCAGGACTGCGTTCGATACCGCGATGTCGAAGCTCTTGTCCAGAAAGGGCAGCCGGCGGCCGTCACCGCATACGAACCGCACTCCCGGGTAGAAGTCTTTGACCGCCTCCGGATCGAGATAAGACAAGGCGATCAGGTTCTTAGGATAAGGATAAAGCGTCTCGAACAGATTGCTGAACTCGTTATTGCGTATCGCCTCAACGCCGACATCCAATACCCGATCGTTCGGTCCCGGGTTCACGTTTTCCATGAATAGCTGGAATTTCCGATATCTTGATGCCTTGTGGAGCTTTCCTAATAGTTTACGACACATCCTGGCTGACTCGCTTCATTATTGCCTGCTCTATATCAAGAAACAGGCTCTGCACTATCTCGGGCCACGCAAAGCTCCTTACTTTGTCTGCGGTATGCACGTGCGTCTCCCGGATGGCAACCTCGACTGTACCAGGTAGCTCACCAATATCACGGACGAAATACAGACCATTCCCTTCGCCAAACTTGTCCACCAGCCCCCCGAACATCGTGGTCACTACGGGCAGATTGCACGCCATGGCTTCGATCACGGAGAGCGGCATCCCGATGGCCGCAGTTTTCTCCATCACTGGGAAAACATACACATCCGCAAGCTGATAGACCTCCTCGATCTCCTCAATATAATCGCCGAGGATCGTCACGCCTTGGTCCATAAGCCAGCGGGCAAGGTCTCGATCTTGCGGAGTGCTCGTACTGGCCGATATGACAACCTGCCTATCCGAGGAGGTCAATCCCGCCAACGCCCGGATATTCCGCCCCTCATTGATGTGCCCTACGTGGAGCACGACGGTCGTTCCCAGAGCGACGTTATACTTGCTCCTGAGTCGCGCCTTCTCTGCCGGACCGACCGGCTTGAACCTCGACGGGTCAAATCCTCCCGCCACAGTCCCGGTCCTGAACCCCAGCTTGGTGAGGGCATCCGCCGTGGCCTGTGACTGCACGTAAAGCATGTCCGGGGCAATCCGGCGCAGGATTCCGATGCTCCAGGGTGGATAATCCCTCGGCTGCAGGCCGACCATCACAACGGGGGCTCTCATCTGCCATTTGAGAATCCTTGCCCTGACAAAGCTGGCAGGCGTGATGGACGAGATCGGCATGTACAAGACCACATCGGGCTTAAAGTCACCGACCTTCTTCCCTACGCCAAGGCAGAGCTTGCCCGCACGCACCTGAACATCCAGTACATCCGGATCGCCGCTCCCAAGCCGCACGACCTCGTGCTTTGCGGGAGCTTCCCTAAACAGGTTATAGGTAAAATTCTTATATCCCTCGTCGTAAGCGGGAGCGAGGTATTCCGTGAACAGGGCGATTCGCAAGGCGTCTCTACCTCCTCTTCCCCTCAATGACCGCGTTCTTGTCGAAATGCTGGTCTAGAGATCATCATTCCAGTGGTCAATTGCACGCCTGTAGATTTCAAGATGCGTTCCTGCAACTCCCTCGGATGAGTACAAGGCTTCCGCCTCCTTACGAGCAGCTTTTCCCATCGACTGCCGTAATGCAGGGTCTTCAATCAGCCTCTGGATCTTGTCAGCGAGGTCGGTTGGGTTACCGTATTCCGCCAGATATCCGGTCTCTCCATCATGCACCATGAACGGGATTCCAGCCGAGTCAGCCCCTACCACCGGTTTTCCAGCGGCCATCGCCTGAGCTATAACTGTGGGTAGGGATTCCTCAAGGGAGGGCAGGACCAGTAAGGAACACTCTCCATACAACTCCCTCAGTCTCTGTTCCTCAACGGTCCCGAGCCAGTCTACATACTCCGACAAGGGGTTTTCCTCCAGGTACTTTCGCAGGGCAGTGCCATATTCCGAGTCGTTAGTCTTTCCGACCAGGAACAGCTTGCATTTGACCCCCCGTTCCTTAAGGACCTTCATCGCCTGGAACAGGTGCATGACTCCCTTCCTTCGAGTCATGGAGCCCGCAAACAGGATCGATCCCTGGACCTCCTTGTCGGGAATCTGAAAATACCGATCGTCAAGAGCGTTAGCAGCCTTGTATAGCTGCGCTTTTGTGTGTGGTTCGACGAACGGTCGGATATAGTCGGAGCACAGTATGATGTTCTTGGCCATCCTGTATGCTTGTCTTTCCTGCCTGACATAAAACCATCCAACCCATCGGGCAGGACCGCTATAAAGTGATGCTTCTCTCGCTACCAAACCATGGGGAGTCATGATCCAAGGAAACCCGGATGTCCATACGCAAGCCGGGTATCTTAGCTGGCCGTGGACGTGAACGATATCTGGCTGTATCTCCCGGAGAACTCGCGCTACGTGCAGGCGATCGGGAAAATAGTAGAGCGTCCGTACAGTGGCCGGTCCTGACGGGAGATAATGCTCGTGAACAAGATTACACTTTTCATCTCGCCTGGACCGCAAGCCTTTCGCGAGTGATATCGTGTGCACTTCCATTTCCGGTAGTTTGGACAGAGCGTCCGCCAGACGCCATGCCACGGCGGCGGTGCCGCCGAGAATCCTGCTTTTGTCAGCGGGATAATTTCCAATAATGACGACTTTCATCAATAGACCTCATTTTAAGCACTGTTCTCTTTCCACTTACCGCATCTCCCGCGCTCGATTTCAGTAGCTCCTGCCGCTGCAACCGCGAGCATCCACAGCAGCATTGCCTCGATTAAGCATTAGTGTTAGACTCAGAACGAGCATACGTGCCTGGATGTAGAGCCTATTCTTCCGATTCGGGACGAACGGAAGCAGCACGGCATTCTTCCCCCACTTGGCTGCTTCACCGATCTTCCTCTGCAAGGCAAGACAGAGCTTGCCAGCACAAACCAGAACATCTAACGCCTCCTGATCGCTGCTCCCAGCCGCATGACTTTGTGCTTTGCGGGAGCTTCCTTGGATAGATTGTAGGTGAAATTCCTGTAACTCTCGTCATAAGGAGGGGTTAAGAATTCGGTGAAAAGGCCAAGTTTGGGCTTTGCATCCTCCATTTAGAGCCATTTCTCAACACCTCACCGCCGCCACACCGTGTGAGGTTGCAGATTCATAAAGGCAACCAACCCCTGGCGCCAGAACAGATCCATCCCGCTGTGCATACCGAATGCCTCGTATTCTCTCATCGCCATGCTTATGAGCCACCAGGCAACGACATCGTCTATCACCGCTCTGTCACAGGCCAATCCCATAGCCTGAAGATATGTGTCCATGATAGAGCCACACTTATCGGCCAGCGCACCGTCTGTGGAGAAACACTTCCGCAGCAACGGTGCTACTTCTCGGCTATCCTGACCATCGTATACCTTGCCCAGAGTCAAGCAAAGCATGCACATGTCCCATAGTGGAAGTCCGGCAGGCTGAAAGTATTCCCAGTCGATCACTCCGGTTATCTGCTTATGCCCATAGATATTGCCGACCCAGTAATCCCCATGCATTGGAACCGTCGGTATATCCGCTAGACCTCCGCATGACATACGATCGATCAGAGATTCAATATAGCGCTTTTCCTTTTTACAGACATCATAGTTCTGCAAATAACCGTGAGAGCTCAACACCAAAGCCCGCGCCAACTCCTCGCGAGACCCGGAGCTTTCATCTCGCAGGGCAGCCGTCTTCAGCAGCCACTCGGTTGTCATGCTCCACACCTGCTCATGATAAGCCTCTGAACCGTCCTTAGACCGAAGTATCTCCAGCAATGGATACCCTTCTACCGCTGTTTGGACCAGCGCGGTATCAGCGCCGATTCTCTCTAGGAGCAATGGCCTCGGTATAACCTCAGTCATCTCTTGTGGAAACCTCTGGTGCACCGTCCGCAGATTATCATACTCCCTTTGCACGCGATGTGCGAACCTGGGATCTTCCACGACCGCGGCCACAGCTACCGGGGCGACACTCCTCGGTTCAAACAGCAAAATGATAGTCTTCCCGAACGGCTGCAACCTTGGACCGCTAGTCGGGGCCATGATAAATGGCGTCAGGTCTCGAGGGGTATCCTTTTCCGGCAGCAAGTCCTGCCACCGGTCTAGCAAGATTCTCTTCAGTTCCGAAATCATCACTATCTCCTGGGCACATCAACGTGCCATTATGCCAAAACCTGAAGCGATAAGTCTATGCAGTCCTATTCTCGTCCCATCGGACATCAGGCGCCGAAAGAGTCGGCCCTTCCAGGAACGTGGCTTGAATACGTGAGACAAGAAATACTGATAAGCCTGCCTGTGTTCCAGTGGGATAACTTGTTCTGCCTCATTGTAGCCCGGATAGCTCTGATAGATTGCTATCTCCTTATAACCTGCCAGCCGCAACAAGTCCTTATAGGCCTTATAAGAATAGGTATAAGTGCGATAAGAATTGGTGACATGCGACTGCCTGAACTCTGCTTTTCGAACAGTCAGCCGCATGCACAGGTCTGCGAGCCACCTTGGCATCAGGCTGGTATAACGTAGTCCGCCGTGATCCGTCATGCCTCTCAGTGCCCACAATCCGAATCTATTCTCGATGCCGATGTACACCCATCCTCCGGGTCTCAGCATTTGTCTTACACCAGAGAGAAAACTGATCTGCACTTCCCTGGGATGCATGGTAGTCTCGGCAATCGCCACCCATTCGAGCATGCCATTCATAATGACGAGATCGAACTGCCCTTCCGCAAAAGGCAATTCAAGGACGTTAGCAAGAACAGGGGTTATGTTGCTTAACCCCTGTTCTTCGGCACGGCAGTTTATCAAATGAGCCCTTTCAACGACACAGTCCACCGAAACCACTTCTCCGGCAACGCGAGCCAGAGGAATCGATAGGCTGCCATACCCGGCGCCGAGGTCAAGAATCCTGCTTTCAGGAGTAATGGGCATCAGGAATCTCCATCTGGCC
>DASRZD010000092.1:0-7483 GCA_035686805.1 Armatimonadota bacterium | reverse complement strand
GCTGAGGGCGGGATCAAGAGCCATGTGCTGACGCTCATCAATGGGCTAGACCGGTCGAAGTTCGAGCCGGTGCTGATCTGCCCGCCGGATACATCGTGGGCCAAGGAAGCGAACTGCCGGGTCATCCGGCTGAACCTGGTAGGAGAGATCAGGCCCTGGAGGGACTTCTGGACGGCAGTCAGGCTGAGGTTCATCCTGTGGCGGATCAAGCCGAGCGTACTGCACATACACAGCACGAAGGCGGGATTCGTCGGGCGGCTGGCGCTGATTATGATGCGCAGACGGCCGAAGGTCATTCTGACCGTCCACAGCTTCGTCTTCGATGAGCGCGTCGGCAAGTGGAGGCGGAGGCTCGTACCACGGATCGAGCGGCGGTTGCTGCGATACACCGACCGCATCGTCGCCGTTTCACAGGCTCTCAGGGATGAGTTGGTCTCGGAGATGGGACTGAGGCCGGAAAAGATTCAGGTCATCTACAACGGCATCAAGTTCCATGATTTACCGAAGCCTCAGCATGCGGGCATACGGATCGGCACGGTGGCGAGGCTCGCGCCGCAGAAGGGGGTTGATCATTTCCTCAGAGCAGCGGCATTGGTAAAAAAGCGGTTTCCAGAGGCGGAGTTCAAGGTGATCGGCGATGGGCCGAACAGGTATTGGCTGGACATGATCGTGCGGGAGCACGGCCTGGAAGACTGCGTGGAGTTCATGGGCTTTCGAAGAGATGCGCTTCAGGTCGCGGCTGGGTGGGACGTCTTCGTGCTCGCATCCACAAGAGAGACCTTCGGCCTGGCGCTGGCAGAGGCTATGTCGCAGGGAGTGCCGGTGGTGGCATCGGATATCGGCGGGATTCCGGAGATGGTGGACGGTGAGACGACGGGGTTGCTGGCCGAGGTCGGGAACGCCGAGGATTTCGCGGAGAATATCTGCCGGCTGCTGGAGGACCCTGAGCTTGCGGGGAGGATTGGGAAGGCGGGGAATGAGTTTGTGAGGGCGAGTTTCACCAGTGAGGGGATGATGGAGGAGATTCAGGGATTGTACGAACGTCAAACACCGAACGTCGAACAAGAAGGCGAGCAAGAGCGTGAGTAAGATCTTGTTGGTGGTGATGATATTGGTGAGTGCAAGCGCTTGGGGGCAGGAGAGGCTGCCCATCGTAACCGGGAATTTCAGCGTGATGTGGATTCAGCATTCGCCGGTGGGGGCGTTTCCTGATCCCAGTTTCAATGGCGAGCCGGTGCCTCCGGCGCATAACTGGGCTGCTCATCACAAGGCAGGGATCAATGCCTACGAGGACTATGTCGCCTGGGGAGGCGTCGAGCGCGAGCCGGGCAAGTGGGATTGGAGCCGTCAGATCGAGGTTGCGGACAATCAGCGGGCGGGCGGCCTGGAATATGATCCCTACCTGTGGATTCACAATCCGCCGATGTGGATGCGCGAAGGAAAGCTGCCAAATGAGCCGGGCGTGCCCGATCACTACACCGTCATGCGCTGCCTGGAGCACGACCTGCCGACGCAGACCTTCTCGATCTGGGACCCGGCGACGGTCAAGTGGTTCGAGCGGTATTATCGTGAGATGAAGAAGGGACTGGGGGACAGGGTCGGGCGGACGTACGTCGGGTTGGTCGGGCCTTATGGGGAGGGGAATTATCCGCTCCCGATCTTCAATTACCTGAATATCGGCCACTGCCACGAGGGCTATTGGTGCGGGGATGCGTATGCTCGGCGGGCGTTCAGGCAGGCGATGAAGAAACGGTATGTGACCCTCGCTAAGCTCAATGGCGCGTGGGGAACGGACTTCGCCAAGTGGCAGGATTTGGATTATCCGTCTGAGATCAAGGCAGGGAAGATCCTGCCGGCCGAGAAGCGGACCGACCCCAAGGCTCGGCGGCGGTGGGTGGATTTCATCGAGTGGTACCATTGGTCCATGATTGATTTCTCGGTTCAGGTGACGAAGGCGGCGCTGAAGTACTATCCGATCGAGAAGCTGAAGATGAAGCCGGGAGGATCGGCGGGCGGCGTGAATCCGATCGCGTGGGGGACTTACTGCCCAGGTTATGCGAAGGCGCTGGGGGAAATGGTCGATGGTCAAGGGTCCATGGCCCATGGGGGAACGGGCAAGATTCGGCTGCAGCCGGCGGACTGCAGCGGACATCCTTTCGGGGATCGGTGGTATGGAAGCGCATACCGGTTCTATGGGATTCCGCTGACGACCGAGCCGGCGGGGGACTTGAACGATCGGGAGTTTCGGCGGCGGAGCTTCATGGATGCGACCAACGGCACGAGCGAGATGTTCAGCTATTCGTGGGACCAACATAAGAATGATGGGTTGAAGTGGATTCACCTCTATCGGGGCGTGCCTTCGATCACGGATGTGGCGGTCTATTGCCCGACGACGTGGTACCGGATGAATGGCTCGCTGGCGACGTGCATTCAGGGCGCGGATGCCTTGCGGGACATCACCGACTTCGAGGTGGCGGACGAGTGCATGATCAAGGACGACTATCTGGCCAAGCGGAAGATCAGGGTGCTATTGTGGCTTCTCCCGCTTCCAGCGGGATCCCGCCTGGGCGGGGAAGGGCCGGTGGTTGAGCGCTCGGTGCTGGAGAAGGTCGTGGATTGGGTCGAGGACGGGGGGATACTGGTCGCCAATGCGACCGCTCCCGTTGATGTCGAGGGCAGGACCGACCTTGGCCTGAAGCTGTTCCCGCCGGTGAGCCAGGATAAGCCGATGCCGGTGACACACAAGCTCGGCAAGGGTCTCGTCATCCAGGACCCGTTGAGTCCGATGCTGCCGAGGTTCAAGGACCTGGTTCGGGATGCGGTCGGCGCCGGGATTGATCGGGAGGAAGACGGCATCTGGACGGCGGTCTTCCTGGACATGCTGCTTTTCTACAATACCGGCGACAAGGCGGTTGACCTCCAGAAGACTTGGAAGGGGCAGGAAGTCAAGGTTCACCTCGAGGCGGGGGAGTTGGAGGAGGTATTGTTTGAGCGACCAAGCAGAGAGCAATGAATCATCTCTTTTCCAGCATTATGATTGCATAGCCGTATATCGCGGGAAGGGCAGACTGACATTTCGTGACCGCAAGTGGATGCCTTGTCGTTTTGAGACTGGTCAGTTGGCAAGCGGAGAGGTTATACTGCTATGCTACGATATGTCATCCGAGCGATATGAGGACACCGCTTATCCGCTCGATCGTCGGCTTTATGACAAGAACAGCATTTGCTATGTAAGCAGCTTCTGTGGAAGGACTGTCGAAGGGTTTGCGGTTGGAGGGCACGGTTTCTCATTTTTCAAGTATCTTCCCGACCCGTCTCATCCCATTCACACAATGTGGTGAAGGACCCTTCCTCATGGAAAGCAGGAATGCGAGTGCCTAGAGCACAAACCGGAAGAAGCGGCTCGGGAGGACCCTCCCGTTGCGGATGGTGAATAGTCAGCAGTGAACGGTGAACAGTAAACCTGGCAGGGTGCGGCGCTATGGCTCATTCTCCTCCTCGTGCTCGGAACGCCTGCGCAGGCGCCGGGCGACGGATTCTCTCAGGAGGTACTCGATCTCCGCATTGACGCTCCTGAGGTCGGCCGCCGCCAGACGCCGGATGTCTTCCCAAAGCTCTGTGCTGATTCGCAGCGGAAAAGCTTTCTTCACTTTGGGCCAATCTACCCGTAGAGTGTGCCGGTGTTCAGCACGGGCTGGGCTGCGTGCTCGCTGCACAGGACGACAAGCAGGTTAGAGACCATGGCCGCCTTGCGCTCGTCATCGAGGGTGAGCTTCTTATACTCCTCGAGGCGGTCGAGCGCCATCTCCACCATGCCGACTGCGCCTTCGACGATCTTCTGGCGGGCAGCGATAATGGCCGCCGCCTGCTGCCGTCGAAGCATGGCGCTTGCAATCTCCGGAGCATAGGCAAGGTGGGACAGCCTGGCCTCCAGCACCTCGACCCCTGCCCTTTGGAGACGCTCTTGCAGCTCCTTCTGGAGGGCGGCGCTGACCTCTTCGGCGTTCCTTCGCAGGGAGAGAATCTCCTCGCCCTCGGCATCATACGGATATAAGGATGCGAGGTGACGAACCGCCGTCTCGCTCTGCAGGGTGACATACTGCACATAGTCGTCAACCTCGAATGAGGCCTCGTAGGTGTCCTTCACCTTCCAGACGACGATTGCCGCGATCTCGACCGGGTTGCCGGCAAGGTCATTCACCTTCAGCTTGTCGCCGTTCAGCGTCCTGATCCTCAACGAGATCGGGCGCTTCGAGTAGAAGGGGTTTACCCACTTGAAGCCGCTCTCCTTGATTGTTCCGTGATATCTCCCCGCCAGCAGTAGAACGCTGCTTCCGTTCGGCTCGACCACGACCAGCCCAGGGGCAATCAGGATTGCGAGTACCATGAGCACAATGGGAATCCATATGTTGCTCTCATTCTCGTCCAGATGAACGAACATCCAGACTGCGACTGCAATCAACGCGATCATGACAAACAGCATCAGCCATCCGGAGATGGGCTTCACTTCGTGCTCTTCTTTCATCGAATACCTCCTATGGATATTATTCACATATCAAAGTGATATCACATCATAACATACGTTCCCTATCCTGTCAAGCATTTGAGGAAAAAAGTTGGCGCTTCTAGTTCATTGAAGCAGTATGGAGTTCGTCCGAGTCCTTGAGCTTGTAGGCAAACTCGTCTTTGGCCGGGAACCGGATTGCTGTAACCTCCCGACCTGCGCTGGCTGAGAAGGTACTTCGGCGATCCGGCTTCGCGCGCATCCAGTCTCTGCCGAGGTAGATCCTCACTGTTTTCCAGTCAGAAACTCGAACGGCAGTAAGGTAGTCTCTGGAATGGAAGATAACCATGCGGCTATCTGGTGACCAGACGATCTCCTGAATGGCATCAACGTCTGCGACCAGATCTCCGACGCCCAGGAAGTGGACTTTGTCAGCGCTTTCTACAAACAGTCCATGATGCGGTCCATCCAGTTCCGGCTGATCTTCCACATAGGCGGTCCAGGCCTTGTCCGGTGATTCGACCGACTGGACGATCTTCGGGCCGTGAAAAACATAGGCCGCGGTACCGTCGGCAACCAAAACGAGGATGGTCAACAGACCGATGACTACCAACACTACTATAGGCGTCAGGATGAATAGTCGCTTCAAGGTTTTCATGTGCTTCCTTCCTTACCTCAAGTACGGTTGGCCTAGAAAAAAAGGTTCCTGTCGATCTCTCCAGACACCTTGAAATCCTCCTCAACGCGACGAGGGCATCAACGGCGGGTTTTCTTGATATGATCGAGCGTATAGGCGAGTACCGGGTCGTCTTCTTTAAGATAGGGCTTGAGTGTCATGTCGGTCATGGGGATATCCGGGATGATGCCATGCTCGTCATCGCCCGGGCGGGGCTTGGCATTGAAGGACTGCTTCCACGAGCAGCCGCAAGGGATTCCGCTGTTCTTTAGATAGAATACGTACAACTCCCCAAAGCTGACAGGAACGCCGCCAGTCTCGTAGCCCAAAATGGTGCCAATCCCGTAGTCGCGAAATGCTGCGGCGAACATCGAGGCAGAGGAGAATGAACCATTATTCGCCAACAGGAAAACCCGTCCTCTGAAGAAATTCTTCGGCCCTGAATCGGGTTCGCCCTTGGCGGTTCCGCCGACTATTCCATTGAGTTGCTCATCGTCTTCGTTCCCATGCAGAGTAACGATCATGCCCTCGAGGTCGCCATACTTGCCCCGAAGATATGCGCTGTATTTCTGCGCGGCATCCGCCCCCACATATTTGGAAAGCAAATCTGTATACCCCGGGGAAAGGATATCACTGCTTACCTTCAGGCGTGTCTTGGAGGTCTGGGCCAGCTTGCCATCATGCAGGAAGCCGAGGATGTAATCGCCCATACCGGAACTCCCGCCGCCGTTGTCACGAATGTCTATTATCAGATCGCGGCAGCCCTTTGCCTCAATCTCCTCAAAGATGGAGTCAATCTTCTCCTTCTCGCCCTTGCTGAGTTTGAATTCCGGATAGATGAACCAGGCGATCCTGTCCGAATCCAGGAAATGAATCTGAGTGCCTTTGTCTCGCAGGTCGTCAAGCTCCGTCAATTGCCTGCTGAGACCCTCGAAGTCAGCCAGGGTGATCATCTCTACCTTCCGCTCGCTCTCATGCCCTTGCCTGTCTCGAAGGCCGATGGCGACCGGCTTCTCGGAGCGGAACACATTGGAGAAGCTGTACCAGAAACCCTGGGCATCGGTAAAGCAGTCTACCTTCCATGCGAGCGTCTCTCCTGAGATGCGATCGAGTATGGGACGAAGGAATTCTCGGACCGGCTTTCCGTTAACGGAGATGACTTCGAGCCCCACTATGCTCTTATCATTCGAGCCGTTGATTATGAATCGGCCGTTATCATAGCGCAGGAGGAATGGAGGGAACTTCTTGCCTGAGTTGTCCAACTGGCTGGGCTGCCGCCAGTTGACGGACGTATGCGCATCCCCAAAGGATGCGGCCGCGTAGTAAAGCAGATATGCAAGATCAGGGACGCTTATCCTGCCTTCGCCATCCAGCTTCACCTCGATCCCATCCCTGGTCTGCTGCTTCAGTTTGAGATAATCCTCCAGGCTGACTTTGGCCAGCAGATCGGGATGGACTCTCTGCAGGGTGGAGAAGAATTGCTGAACGTCCTCGACGGCTTCGGCCTGACTAATGCGTTTGCCCGGGTCTTGTGTCACCGAATGGCAAGGCAGCACCAGTGACAACAACAATAATACGCATAATAAAGATACGACATTAAGTCTCATGTTCTCATTCTCCTCTCAAATTGCAAACAATGAACGCCTTATTGCTTATCATGCGACTCTGTGGCGAATAATGCTGTCTAGGGGCTCCGGCGGGTCTTCTTGATATGATCGAGCGTGAAAGCGAGCACTGGGTCATCTTCCTTCTGGTAGGCCCGAAGCAGCTTGTCGCTCATTGGGATGTCCGGGAGTATGCCGTGCTCGTCATCACCAGGCCGGGGCTTGGGGCAGAAGAACTGCTTCCAGGAGACGCCGCACGGAATTCCACTGTTCTTCAGGTTAAACGAGTACTGATCGCCAAAACAGTTAGGAATACCGCCGGTTTCAGAACCCAGGATTTCGCCGATGCCGTAGTCGCGGAACATGGAAGCGAAGCCCACCGCCGACGAAAACGAGCCGTTGTCTACCAACAGGAAAGTCCGTCCTGTAAAGAAAGCCCTCGGTTTCCGAGCAGATTGCTCACTGGTCCGCCAGGTCACAATCAGGCCATCGATCTCAGCATCCTCAGGTATCCCCCAGTCCTTGGCAACAGACGAAAGGACGTCTGCGCTCAACCTGTTGCGACTCCCGGAGAATTGACAGAATCTCCCTTTATGCAGGTAAGTGAAGATGAAGTCACCTACGTTGGACGTGCCACCTCCGTTACCACGAATGTCTATGATAAGGTCAAGCGATTTCCTGGCCTTGATCTCTTTGAAA